>DSDR01000274.1 GCA_011048645.1 Phycisphaerales bacterium | reverse complement strand
GATGATGTGCTGATAGAAGGTCAGTTGCCCCCCGATGCCCCGACGGCGGCCTATGCCGATATTCGCGAAGTCTCTTTCTTTGCCGAAAATCCCTTTATGCCGGGGGCCGTGGGACGACTGGACATCCATCGCGGGGCGGTTTTTCCGGAGTTTGCCGTCGATTCTTTCTTCGAGTTTTATTTTGATGTCTATCCGATGTTTCCCGGCCCTGATTTGCTGATTCAGGCACAGGTATGGGCCGAGGGATTCGGTGACGCCGTCGCGATTGACCTTCAAAGCGGCGAGGTATGGACGCTGCCGGAGCCGGTGAGAGTCCACACCAACGACAAATTTGACGGTTCGATGCCCATTCCCTATGACCATACGGTGGAACTATTGATCCCCGTCGAGTTGCTTCAGTTGAATCTTCGCTCGGCTACCCCTGTTTTGTGTCAGATCAACAGCTTCAATGAGGATCATCGGCTGGGTGAACCGATCTTCCTGTTGGATCAGACCGAGCCGTTTGCGATTCGTCTGACCGGCTGCTGCGTTGAGCCGAGGCTTGAGATGGAGGACATAAGTCGTCCCGGTCAAGATGGGATGGCGCTGAAAGGATGCGGTTTTGCCCCGAATGACCCGATCCGCATTTTGATCAATGACGTTCCCGCGGGCACGGCTCTTGCAAATGCGCAAGGCGAGTTTGTGTTTTCGATTCGTCCGTGGATGCCGTGGCCGGACGGCGACGATTTGGGTGTATCGTTGGAGCCGGGCCGACATGAGATACTGGCGATATCCGCCGACGATTCACGTCCCCGGGGGGCTGAATTTGCAATCGGATATGTTGCCTATTGTCCGCAGGGCGTGCCGACTGCCGATCTGACCGGCGATTGCGTTGTGGATTTGCACGATTTGGCTGTGCTGGCTTCGCAATGGCTTGCCGGAACACATAACGAAATGATAGTGAGTTTTTAATTGATGGAAATTGTTAATACAAAACCGTTCGATGGGTCGTTTGTCCGGTCGATGACCGGCAAATGCGACATTGAACCATTCAGACAGAAAGGATTCGACAATGAATACACACATACTATTCAGTTTATGGACAGCGGTGCTGCTGCTGACGGCGGCGGTACCGCAGGTCAATGCGGAGTGTTTGATTCCCTGTCCGGGGGATCTGAACGATGACTGCCAAGTGGATTTACAGGACTTTATGATCCTGGCTCAAAATTGGCTGACGGACTGTTCGCCGCCGAGCGATTTGCCGGTGCTGACGGTAACCGAGGTCGGCGTCGATCCGGCACAGGCCGAAGCACTGGCCCAGGCGCTGAGGCTTCCGCGCCAACTGCTTGTGATTGAAGACGGCCAGCCGCTGTTGTTTATTGACCCGGAAAAGCATCTTGCTTTGCCGACTGTGCCGGTTCAGGATGAGCAGTTGATTCGCGAATTGCTCAAGGATACGCCGGATGTCGAAGACGGCAGCGAGATTGTCTTTGAGGCGATTGACGAGCAGGCCTTGCTGAAAATTATTCCGACACCCCCCAGACGGCGATGACGAAGTTTTTCGGTGCACTGGCTGAAAGCGGTATTCGACTGGGGGAAGGTCAGCCCGAGACGTCGCACACGACGTTTGAGTTAGTGGATACGGAGGGCAATCTGTTGCTTCCGGCTGTTCAAACGGACACGCGCGTTCATTTCCATTCGGTGCTGAACAATATCCCCATCATGGGACCGGGCGCCAAAATGAGCGCGGCGTTTGATCCTCAGGGAAATGTAACGGAACTGGTGTTTGCCCGTCGCGGCGTCGAACCGGGACGACAGACGTTTCCGCTGCTCGGGCCCGGCCAGGCCGTGCAGCGCGCCCTTGGGGCCGCCGCGGCGGCGCGATTTGTGCCGGAGCAGGAGGCCCAACTGGTCTATTATGCGCCGCCGCTGTCCGAACAGGGCGTCAAGACGCTGATTCCGCATTACGATATCGGCGGTATCATCTTCACCCCCGAAGGCGGCCAGTTTCACAAGTTGCGACGTCTGATCCCGGCCATCGACGATGAGGATTACGTTCCATTCGTCGGCATGGAAATGTGGGTCGAAGAAGGCCATTGGGTTAATGCGCAGGCCTTTGTCAGAGGCGGTCAGCCGCCCTATCGTTATTATTGGCATTCGACATCCGCTGATTTGAGCGAGGTACCGGACGACAAAAACAGTGTTCAGTACTGGGCGTTTCCGCGTGAGCAGGCCGGGCCGGAAACCCTCACAGTCAACGTTATTGACGACAACGGTATTCTTGTTTCGACGTCACAGACGGTCATCGTCGGTTATGAGCTGAAGGTTGCTCAGGCCGGCGGCGTCGTTCCGGCGGCGGTGGGCCGAGATTTCGGTATTTCACGCGCGGTCTCGGATCTGGGGGCGGTCAACCAAAGCGGTTTTCGCTCGCGATTCTTAAAGGATGGCGTCGCTCAGCGGTTTAACTGGACGGGTACCTCGGCCTGGGAAAAAGACTTTAAGCAGCCGCCGGCGGGTCTGGATACGCAATACGTGGACAATGCCGATATCGTCTTTTACATTGGCCACGGCTACGGCGGCGGTTTTACATTTGAAAGCAACCAGGATGACGGCACGCTGACTTATACCGACGCCGCCGGCGCCTGGGGCAATCACGATCTCGAATGGCTGGCGCTGCTGTCATGTCAGGTGCTCAAGGGCGATTACGGCGGAAAAAGCTGGGCCACGCGATGGGGTCCGACATTTGATGGACTGCATCTGCTGTTGGGCTTCCAGACCAACGCCTACGACTGGCCCAATTTCGGCAGACGGTTTGCCGATTATACCCTTGGTCGAAAATTCTTATTTGTCACCCTGCCGCCGCTGCCCATACGGACGGCCTGGTTTAAGGCCAAAGCCGAAGAGCAGCCGGCCTCGGTGGAGTCGGTTGTCATGGGGCCGGTCGGTCCCGGCGGAGTCTTGGGCGGCTACAATGACTACTTCTGGGGAAAAGGCCCGGTCAGTTGCGATCTGCGCGGCAGCAACATCCGCGGCTTCTGGCGGCAGGTGTATAAATAATGATTGACGTTCAGCCGCGTTTTGGATATATTTAAAGAAGAATTGGCAATTCTCAGCCGGAGCGGGAAGGCCTGTTCCGGCTGATTTTTTATTTTTTGACAATCTCGGAGAGACGTTACTCACTAAGATCAATAACGCGATTGCGGTACAACCGCGTCTCCAGTGATTTTTGGTAGCTGGTCCAGTGCGCCTCGGTTGCGTCGTTTTCAATCAATGTGGCCGTCTGGTTCATCTTGGCATCCAGATTGTCCAGATAGCTGACCATAAACGCTTCCGGCGTGGCCGGCAGCTTGGGCGAGCCGAAGTCGTACTGGCCGTGATGGCTGACGACGATATGCAGCAGGCTGTCGAGAATCGGCTGCGGAACAGGCGTGCCGTCCAGTGCGAGGATGTCGGCCTTTTGGGTGATCATCTGCGTGCCTAAAATAATATGGCCGAGCAGTTGACCAGTGTCAGTGTAACTGAATGCAACCTTATAAGACAGTTCTTGCGTCTTGGCGATGTCGTGCAGAAAGATGGCCGCCAACACAAGGTCTTTCTGAATCTGCGGATACAGCGGAAACAGTGCCTGGGCCGCCTGGAGCATATTGAGCGTATGTTCGAGCAGCCCGCCCAGATAGGCGTGATGCATCGACATCGCCGCCGGTGCGGCGCAGAACTGCTTGATCAGCTCATGATCGGCCAGAAACGAATCGACCAGCCGTTTCAGATCGGGATTTTGGATCGCGGCCAGAATGTCTTTGACCTGCTGATACATTTGACCGATGTTCTTGTCGGTGCGGGGCATATAATCCGACAAATTGACCGTTTCGGGGCTGACCACGGCCACATCATTGATGATGATCTGCAGGTTGCCCTGATACAATTCGCTTTTGCCGCGAATGCGGACAAACCCTTCGCTGGGGATGGATTGATACAGATCTTCGGTTGCCTGCCAGATGCGGCTGTTGACCTTGCCGGTCTTGTCGGACAGAAACATCGCGATATACAAATCGCCCCGGCTGGTGTGTCGCAACACCGGCTGAGAGACCATATACGTTTCCTCCAGCGTTCGGCCCGGCTGGATGTCCTTGATAAACAAATGCGCCATTGGATTCTCCGTTTAATCTTGCGGCTGTGCAAGGGGGTCAGCGGAATCAACCTCGAATTACGAGACATTCAAACACTCCGGTCTTATAGCATATAAAATGTCTGCGGACAAGCCTTAAGCGTGAATTATGGGAGATTGATCCTGGACTATTTCCATAAACTTTGCCTGAAATTATTCATACATCGCCCGATCGGCATCATTTTTTCTTTGTATTGGCGGGCTTCTTTGATATAATCAAACAGCGGCGGTTTGTACACATTTCAGTATTTTCGTGTGGTATCTGGAGAGATAATATCTGGAGAGATAAAATGCCAGGCAAACCTATTTTCGGCGGTTTTTTGCTGTTGAGTTTATTTGTGGCCGCATATGCCGCGACGGATACGGCCGACCCTCGCCGGGAGATGTTGCGGCAGGAAGCTCAGGCCGCATTTCCCGACGTGAGTCGGACCCTTGATGACATCCTTGAAAAAGCCAATCTCAACCAACGCCCAAGTGAACATCGGATTCAACAGGCCGCTGAACTGCTCGAAGAAAACCGGCGTTACGCGGTTCTCTATGATGCGCCGCAAAAGGCGGTGTACATGCTGCTTCAATCCTGGACGTCCTATTATCAGGACGATCCGGTCAGCAATTTGAATTGGGCGGTGCGCGCCTGTCGCGAAGATATGAACAACGGTGATGCGTGGATCAGTCAGACGGTGTTTTCTTTGATTTACGGTCGCAGGCCCCTTGAACCGCAGCCGCCGCGTCCCCAACGTCAGCAACCCGATTCGCGTCGTCCGCAGCGCCCTCAACCGCGCGGCCGGGGTGCGGAAATGGGCGTCGAGACGCTTGTCCAGAGCACAGGTGCGCCGTTTGGGCAGCGGGGCGTCCTGGATTTTGACCTGAATACGCTTCGACGCGACTTTCTCCGAGAGCGTTTCTCACGTCAGGAATACCGAACCGTTGACGACCAAAAGGTCACGTACACGCCCGGCAGTGATATGCTTTGCGTCTTTTTCTGGCAGGCCGAGGAAGACATTGATCCGAACTTGCTCGGTCCCGGACAGCGTCCGCCGATTGAGCCGGAACCGTCTTATTCGACGACGGCGGGGGGCAATGCACGGTACAGCCTTGAAGTACAGCAGGCGTATTTTGAGGTGCTCAGGGATGTGTTAAGTTCTCAAAAAAATGTCAAGTTTGTCGAAATCAATACCAACTCATCTGTGGCGGCGCCGAAGATCGTCAGTGAACACGACCCTGTAGCGCCGCTGGTGGTCGCCTCGGATCCGCAATCCGGCGCGGCGCACTTTGCACGGTTGCAGGCACTGTCGCCTTTTATGGTGATCGCGGACAAGGAAGGGCAGGTTAAGTATGCCGGTCCGGCAACCGGTTTTATGCCGTCCTTTATTCTTACCCATCTGACGGGTGTTCAGATCGATTTGGGAGAATTTCAATCGGCTGCCGATTCGATGGGCATGTCGTCGAGGATGCCCGGAGAATTTGACATCGCGTCGGGACGGAGGCCTTTTGAAATGATGCCCCCGTTTGATCCGAATGAACCGAACCGGCTGGCCGACCCGAACCAGATTCGCCCGCAAGTTGCTCCGGCGCGCCGGCCCCAGGCTCACCAGCCCGCTCAATTG
>DSDR01000230.1 GCA_011048645.1 Phycisphaerales bacterium | reverse complement strand
GCGCATCGAGTACTACGACCGCTATGCGCAGGTCGCCGCGGCGACGGAACTGGCAAACTACCAAAACGTCGATGCCGGCCTGGCCGTGCCCGCAACAATTCGTCTGATGACGATTGATCAGGGTCTGGAAGAATCCTCGGCGAAGATTGACCTGCGCAACATTCGCCGCTTTGACCCAAGACCGGCCCAGATTGAAAATTTGTTCGCCCGCCCTGAGCGAGACGGCTACGGCACGGTGCTGCGGCTGAATGAAAACTGCATATTTAGTGAAGAGTAACAATCGGTATCGACGGAGCAAACCTGAAACCCTTTTGCATATGAGGCAATCATGACACGATGGACACTGAACGAACGCATTGGACAGGGCGTCTTTTTTCTGGACGGCGCAATGGGCACGCAGTTGTTCGCCGCCGGCGCCGCGCCGGGCGGCTGCAACGAACGGCTGAACCTCGACTCGCCGCAAATCGTCCAGGCCGTGCATCGCCGCTATCTGGACGCCGGCAGCGACGCGGTCATTACCAACACCTTCGGCGGCAACGCCTTGTCGCTGCGCCGCCATGGACTGGAAGAAAAAACCTTCGAAATCAATCAGGCGGGAGCCAAAATCGCTCGGCAAGCCGCCGGCAATGAACGTTATGTGCTGGGCGACATCGGACCATGTGGGGATTTTCTGGAACCGCTGGGCACGGTCAAAGAAGTCGAACTGGCCGCGGCGTTTGCCGGGCAGGCCGAGGGTTTGGCCGACGGCGGCGTTGATGGGTTCATCATCGAGACCATGACCGCACTGGAAGAGACGCTGGTGGCTATCGGCGCAATCCGCAGCATCACGGAAGAACTGCCGATATTCGCCTCGCTGGCGTACGATCCGGCCGGTGAATCGGCGCGCACGATGATGGGCGTTTCACCGGCTGAGGCGGTCAGGCGGCTGGCCGATGCCGGCATTACCGCCATCGGGTTTAACTGCGGCACACTGGATATGCCCGGCTATGTCCGGCTGGCCGGGGCGTATGCCGAGGCGATTGTGGAAACCGGGCTGCTCCTGCTGGCCGAACCCAACGCCGGACGCCCGGAACTGGACGGCGACAAGGCCGTGTACACGCTTTCCCCGGACGGCTTTGCCGAAACGCTGGCCGAGATCGCCGCCGCCGGCGCCGGCATTCTGGGCGGCTGCTGCGGCACGACGCCGGAACATATTGCCGCCGCAGTGCAAAAAATCAAAACGTGATACCGACCGAACGCTATAGACAAATGACTGAGACGACCATGGGATTTCGACTGTACAATACACTGACACGAAAAACGGAAGACTTCAAACCTCTCGAACCCGGGCGCGTACGGATGTATGTTTGCGGACCGACGGTCTATGGACACGCGCACCTGGGACACGCCAAAAGCTACGTCAGCTTTGACGTGCTGCTGCGCTATTTGCGGTATCTGGGATATGCGGTTACGTATGTGCAGAACATTACCGACGTAGGGCACCTGACCGACGACGCCGACGAAGGCGAGGACAAGCTGGAACGTCAGGCGCAGAAAGAACACCGCCACCCGATGGCGATTGCCGAATATTACACCCGCAGCTATTTTGAGGATATGGATGCGCTGAATGTACAGCGGCCGGATATCTGCCCGCGCGCCGCCGGCCACATCCCCGAACAAATCGAACTGACCCAAACGCTGATTGATAAGGGCTATGCCTATGAAGTCAACGGCTCGGTCTATTTTGACGTGAGCCAATTCGCCGGCTATGGCAAACTGTCCGGACGACAGATCGAGGATATGCAGGCCGGCGCACGTATTGAGGTCAACAGCGAAAAACGCAACCCCGCCGATTTTGCCCTGTGGAAAAAGGCCGAACCGAACCACATTATGCAGTGGAACAGCCCCTGGGGGCGCGGCTATCCGGGCTGGCATCTCGAATGCTCGGTGATGAGTATGAAGTATCTGGGCACGACGATTGACATTCACGGCGGCGGCATCGAAAACCAGTTTCCCCACCACGAATGCGAGATCGCCCAATCCGAGGCCGCCAACGACTGCCCGTTCGTCAAATACTGGGTGCATCACAATATGGTGACCGTCGATGGACAAAAGATGGGCAAGAGCCTGGGCAATTTCATCACACTCAAACAGATTTTCAAAGAAGGTCACCCGCGGCTGAGCCGCACCTACGACCCGCCGGCCGTGCGGCAGCTCATCCTGCAAAGCCATTACCGCAGCCCGATTGATTTTTCCGACGCGGCTTTATCGGCGGCCCAAAGCGGATACGACAAGATTACAGCAGCGGTTATCAAAGTGCGCAAGGCGCTGGCTTTGGCGCCTGACCGAGCAGCGGATGCAAACATCCTGATGCAGTTAAACGCGATGAAGGAAAAGTTCGAAGCGGCAATGAACGACGACCTGAACACCGCCGTGGCCCTGTCGGTGCTGTTCGAAATGGTCAAGCTGGTCGGTACTTTGCCGGTCGAAGGGGTTGCCAAAGCGACGCTGGAGGCGATTGACAACCAGTTTCGCACGCTTGGCGGCGATGTACTGGGCATCGTTAAAGATGAGTATGCGACCGCCGGCGGAAGCGATGACGCGCTGCTGGATCACCTCATCGGCCTGCTTATCGAACAGCGTCAGACTGCCCGCAAGAACAAAGACTTCGCCGCCGCCGACGCCATCCGCGATCAGCTCGCCAAGTTCGGCATAGTGCTGGAAGACAAACCCGGCGGTACCACATGGAGATTGGGTTAAGTGAATCTGAAATCTGAGATTTGATATCTAAAATCTCAGATAAAAATCACAAGTTTGACGGAACACAGAAAGAACAGTTGAATGATCTTGTTAGGTATCGATCCCGGTTTGCAGGTGTGCGGCTATGCGGTGGTCAAGAAGGAACGGCTCCGACAGACGCTGCTGGAGGCGGGCATCTTCCGCACGGACGGCGCCGCGGCGCTCGAAGCGCGGCTCAACCAGATTGCCGAGGACATTCAAACCCTGCTGCAAACGCATCAGCCCGATGTGGTGGCCGTCGAACAGTTATACGCCCACTACAAGCATCCGCGCACGGCCATCCTGATGGGCCACGCCCGCGGCGTGATTTTACAGCAGGCCGCCCAGGCCGGCGCCGTCGTGCAGAGTTTCTCGGCCACCCGCATCAAAAAGTCATTGACCGGCAACGGGCGGGCGTCCAAAGGACAGATGCAGCGGGCGATTCAGACGATGCTGAACCTGTCCGAACCGCCGGAACCGCCGGACGTGGCCGACGCCATCGCCGCGGCCCTGTGCTGTGCCAACGAAAAAAATCGTGTAAATCCTGTCCATTCGGTCTAAAATATAGCTATGATCGCACAAATTGAAGGCAACTTGATAAGTCTGGATGAGGACAGCGCCTGGATACAGGCCGGCGCGGTCTGCTATGAGCTGATGCTGCCGGGCTACGCCGTCGTGCAATTGAGCGGGCAGATTGGCCGCCCGGTCACGCTCTGCACGTTCGAGTATTACGAAGGGACGCTGGGCGGCGGCAACCTCATTCCCCGGATGGTGGGGTTTCTCAATCGCGGCGAGCGGGATTTTTTCGCGATTTACACCACCGTCAAAGGGATGGGCATCAAAAAAGCCCTCAAGTCGCTGGCCCTGCCCATCGAACGGATCGCCTCGGCCATCGAAAGCGGCGACGAAAAACTGCTGGCCACGCTGCCGGGTGTCGGCAAAAAAATGGCCCAGATGATCGCCGCCGAGCTGGGCGGCAAGCTCAAACGCTACGCCCACGAGGCCGCCGAGCCGCAAAGCCGCTCGGCGTTCAGTCTGTTCCAGACCGAAGCCCTCGAAATCCTGATCGCCTGGGGTGAAAAACGCGCCGAAGCAATGGAACTGATCGAGCTGACCTGCCGAAAACACCCCGAGATCAAAACCGCCGAAGAACTGATCCCGTTGGTCTATCGCGTCAAGCAGGGCGTCGAAGCGTAACAAAGGTAAAAACAAGAAGGGTTCCACGTTTTTCTTTTATATGGATTTTGCCGGTGTAAGGCAAGTTTATTGCTCGAGAACAGCTCGGTCGGGCAGTCGATGTATTGGGAGCGGCAAAATCGGGTTAAGTCGTAACGGATACCGGTCGAAAACACAAAGACGAAAGCGTCTTAAATCTATCCGAGAAAATGGATAGAAAAAGTGTATTATTCGTGGATGACGATGAGGGAGTTCTGGAGACCCTGAAGCTCGGCCTGATTGGTGAACCGTATGACCGCCTTTTTGCCAAAAGCGCCCAAGAGGCCTTGCAGATATTGGAAACCGAGACCATCCACGTCATTGTATCGGACTTGAAAATGCCGGAAATGAACGGGCTGGAGCTGCTGCGGATTGTGCGGGAAAAATGGCCGTCCGTGGTGCGGATGGTTTTGTCCGGACATACGCAGGTGTCAACACTCCTTCACGCCATCAATTGCGGGCACATCTACAAATTCATCGTCAAGCCCTGGACGCTTGAGGACGATTTCAAGCCGGCCATTCGCGACGCCCTGGAGTATTTTAATTCGCAAACCGTCCTGCGTTGACCTGAGTTTTTCAAGCTATATCCAACCGACATTGTCTTGCGAAAAACTCGTTTTTCTATGAGTTTTTTCTGAAGAAGCGCGCGCTTTATCATCATATCGCAGAAAATAATCCGCCCACCGTCCGTAATATGGTTAATAATTTTTCGGAATATGCGATTTATGAATAGGTTGCGGGTGTGTGAATTCGTGAAAAAACAAAAAAAATTCGCAAAATGGTAATCTATTTTTCAAAAAGCGTGCTATAATAGGTTAGTTCTGTCAGGTAGATCATGTTGAATTTTTTGAACTGCTTTCAAATTGACTGTCCAATTGGGCGGCATAAACAGCATATTCTTATATAAGGCGTCATATTAACGGACGAAACCAAATTTTTATGAGGTTAAACATGGGCCGAACAAGGAAAAAAGGATTTACGTTAATTGAACTGCTCGTGGTCGTTGCTATTATTGCACTGTTGTTGAGTATTGTAGTACCGTCCTTAAATCGTGCCAAGATCTATGCGCAGCGGATTATGTGTGGAAATAACCTCAGACAGCAGGCATTGGGGATTATGCTGTATGCCGAGCAAAATGATTCGCGTGTTCCGTGGACGTTAGCCGGATTGTGGTTGTGGGATGTGAGCTTTTGGTCCACCAACCAGATTAAGCAATATGCCGGCTTTAAGGAAAATGATACGTTTTTCTGTCCGGGTAATCGTTTGGCTACACCGGAAGACGCACGCTATTGGCAATACGGTTTAATTGACGGCACGGGGCCATATCCTAACCCTGTACCCCTTCGTGACGAGACTACGATCCCAGAGAATCAGCAAAAATACGTTCGCTATCGGGTATTGCCCTATATCTATATGCTTCAAAAGTATGATAGTAGTGGAAACCCCACTCTTGGAAGTACGCTGGTAACCGGCGAACAAGCCAAATGGATTACCAAGTTGTCCGATGTTCGAAATGCCGGTTCCACCGAAATGGTCGCCGATTCCGTCATTGCGGGTACGTCTGATTTAGGCGGCCTGGCCTTTTTTGAAATCACAGCCGGCGGCATTGATGAGTTAAGCGGAGGTGTGCTTCGGGATAATTCAAACCACAAGTCGCGTCAAAACTTCCCGACGGGCTTTACCTATCGCGGCCCCAAGCCGGAGGGAGGCAATATAGGTTTTGCGGACGGCCATGTCAGTTGGCGAATGTATGGGGATGCGGTCAATCCGGATATGCGCTGGCGTTACACCACTG
>DSDR01000152.1 GCA_011048645.1 Phycisphaerales bacterium | reverse complement strand
TTTGCCGAAATAGGGGATGTAAAACCGGAACCGGGCGGTACAGCGACCCTTGCACCGACGCCGGCGGCCGGTGAAGAAACGGCATGACAGTTTAAGACGGAGACACGAGCCATGTTCGATTTTTTTGGGTTCAGAAAAAAATCGCAAAAGACCAAAGTGCTGGTTGTGGATGATGAACCGAATATCGTCCAAACGCTTAAAGACCGCCTTGAAATGAACGATTATCAGGTCTTTACAGCTCAGAACGGTGCTGAAGGCCTGAAAACCGCTCAGGAACAATCGCCGGATGTGATATTATTGGATGTGATTATGCCGATAATGGACGGCCATGATATGCTCGAACAACTGCGTCAGCACGACTGGGGAAAGCAGATTTCGGTGATTATGCTGACCGCACGCAGCCAAGCGCAGGACATCGCCCGAGCGAGAGCCTGCGGCATTGAGGACTATATCATCAAGCCGTTTGATCTGAGCGAATTGCTTGAAAAGATTGAAAACATCATCGAACGCCGCAAGGCAACGGTCGGCGCCTGACCCTTATCGGACAGCGCCCCAATTGGTGGGCTGGTTGTTGATTGAAACCACGCCTGCCCGGCGAATGCACCATAGGTCGGACGATTGTTTGGCAAATTCCAGCCGCAGCGAGACAAACACGATGCTGCCGAAAGCGGCATAACGGCTTTCGGGATTCAAGTGCACCACGGTATTCATTTCCATCTGCGCCTGTCGCTCGTTCAGTGTCAGTTCGATGTGCTGAAATCGTACTTTTTTAATGGACGCGCCGTTAAGTACCCGTTCGGCCGATGACAGCAGTTCGGCCTTACTGCGGTGATAGCCGTCGTCATAGGGGTCGCAGATGACCGGGCCGAGCAGCGAGAGATTTTCTTCAATGGCCGCGGTTCTGCATTGTCGGACAATGGCGTGAATCTGTTCTTTGTCGGTTTGAACAGCCAGATCCAGGCCGATTCCCAACGCCGCCAGCAGCAGGGGGATCAGCAGCGGACGGTAGCCCCATTCGGGTTTGGCCTGGCGAACAATGGCCGCCGGAACGATGGATAAGGCGGCAATCGTCAGCAGCAGCCAGGGATTTTCGAATACATTGGTCATTTTTTGGGATCCTTCTCAACGGGCAGATGCATTTCCATCGCACGGAGCAATTCATTGGTCATCACGTCGGTCAGATCGCTGCGCAGGGCGGTGACGGTAATGTACCCCGCTTCCAGAGCGATGGTATCGGTGCTAAAGCCGTTTCGGTCGTCGCGATGGGCGCCGCCGCTGAGTCGATAGGTCGCCTGCGAGCCGTTGTGCCGACAGTCATAAAATTCTTCGAACCCGCAGGTCGATTGAGGCGCCACCTGCACCCCCTTGGGCGGCCCCTTGGACAGTTGCGGGATGTTGATGTTGGCGACCTTGCCGTTCGGTAAATCGTTGAGCTGTTCAATGACCCCCAAGGCGTATTCAGCGGCCCGGTCGGCGTCAAACGGGTCGTCCAGCGCCGCACTGACGGCAACAGCCGGCAGGGCGTAAAAGGCCCCCTCTATCGCGCCGGCAACCGTGCCCGAATAAAACACATTGATGCCGACATTGGCGCCGTGATTCATTCCCGAAACCACAAGATCGATTTTTTCATTGGGCTTGAGCAGTTCATTCAGGGCCAGTTTGACGCAGTCGGCCGGCGAACCGTCGATGCGGTAGCCGGCAAATTTACCCATAATATCCACATACTCACAGGTAATCTCGTCAAGCGTGATGCTGTGTCCGGCGCCCGAGCGAACGTCCGACGGCGCGGCGACGGTAACTTGTCCCAGACGTGTCAATTGTTTGTACAGCGCCGCCAGCCCCGGGGCGAATATCCCGTCGTCATTGGTTAACAGTATATGCATACCCTTCCTATACCCGCAAACATCCGGTTTGTCAATTGACCGTTTCAATGGCGCAGGATATAATAGCGATTATGCGAGAATGGACGGGACACAATACAGACGGATTTGCGGTGATGAGTCGTCAGGCGGCTCGGACATTCGACAGTCATGCTATCCACCAGATCGGAATCCCCGGCGTCGTGTTGATGGAAAACGCGGGCAGGGGAGCCGCGGAGGTCATTTGTGAGCTGTGGAAATCGAAACCGCTGCCGCGAGCGGTTATTTTTTGCGGCGGCGGCAACAATGGCGGCGACGGGTTTGTTATTGCCCGCCATTTGTTCAATCGGGGCTGCGATGTACAGACGGTTCTTTGTGCCGCGCCGCGCCGACTTGGCGGCGATGCGCAGATCAATTATGAGATTTGCCGTCGAATGGAAATCATTAACACTGTATTGGACATAGAATCACCTAATATGCCGGAAACCGTTCGCACCCTCACATCGGGCCGGGACGTCGTGGTCGATGCGCTGTTTGGGACTGGACTGAAAGGCGAACTTTCCTCGTCGTATGCGGCTCTGATAAGCTGCCTCAATGCACAAAACATCCCCATTGTCTCAGTCGATATTCCCTCCGGCCTGGACTGTGATACTGGTCAACCGCTGCCGGTCAGCATCGTAGCGGCCGCAACCGTAACCTTTGCCGGTCTGAAACAAGGTTTTGTTCAAACTCCCCAGTCCCGCCAAGCGACCGGCCGCGTTTTTGTCGCGTCCATCGGCATTGAGCCGAAGGTTTAATTGATTCCCATTTTGGCTGAAAGCGTATCGTAGCCAATCAGATATAAGAACCGCTCGTAGTTAAAGACCGGTACGCGAAGATTGCCCGCTTTGGTGAGCATTTCATTGTACACTTCGGCGCGTCGGCGCGAGTTCTCATATCGCTGAAAGGCGGTCGGATCGACATCCAGTTCGTCCTGCGTCGGACGCGGCGGAACGACAGGTTCGGCCCCCACGATCACAAAGTCTGTATCAATGTTAATATCGTCCCGGACAACGCCGCCCCAGCGTTCAATCAGTTCTTTGACCTGTTCGGCGCCATCGAGATTGATGCGGCCGTCTCGCGTTGTGTCAAAATCGCCGACCACCACAAATTGATTGCTCGTTTTGGGGTCCCAGATCAGGTTGACGACCAGATCGTCCGGCACGATGGGGTTTCGCCGGTCCCAGCGTACGATTCGCGCGACGCTGACTTGCTGGCCGACCTGAAAGACCTCAATTTCCGCTTTGCCCTTGCCGTCTTCAGGGATCGGAACATTGCTTTGATAGATGGCGAATGTCAGGCCGGGATAGACGCGGTCTTGCCGTCCGACGTCGAGCGTCACCAGTTCATTTTGCAGATCGACGCGAACGATTCGCGCATCCGGCCTGAAAGCGGGCACTTCCACGTCCGGACGGGGCTTGATGGCTTCCAGTTTGGCAAGTGCATCCTGAAGCAGCGATTCGGATTCCTGCAGCCGCCGCTCAGTTTCCTGCAATTCAAGCTGGCGTGCCCGCAGGCGTGCCTGCTCATTTTCCAGCCGTTCACGATAGGTTGCGATCTGTTCTTCCGTGGCGTTTTCCATCTGCTGGCGAAGCTGTTCATATTCTGTGCGAATCTGATCGACCAGGGTTTGGGAGGTGTCCAGTTCGCTGAGAAACAGATTCTGCCGCTGCTGTATCTGCTCCTGTAGATTGTCAAAATCATCCTGAAGTGCATAACAGGCATCCTGAAGCTGCTGCAAACGGGTTCGGGCGCCGTCCAGCTTTTGCTTGAGATCCTCGATCACATTCAATAAAGCGACGCCTTCGACGCCGACGGCGGGGTTGGCGTCATCGCCCAAGGCCGCCATGGTGGTGTTGATTTGCATAATCACGTCGTTGACCTTGACATCGGACGGGATTTCCTCCGAAGGTTCCTGTCCGGTAATCGCCCGATACAGTGTGTTGACCAGCGACTGCATCGTGGCCAGGTAACTCTTTCCCGTTTCGGCCTTTCCGACGATACGGGTCAGCGCCGTCTGCTCGCGGGCGGTCGCGAGTCGCTCGGTATCGGTTCGCAGGGTTTCAAGCTGCGTGCGATATTCTTCCGATTTGACATAAAAAATAACGGCACAGACCGTTGCAATAACAAACAGCCCCACAAAGGTAATCAGCGAATACAGCATCGTATTGCTTTGCGAGCTTCTGGCTGCCATAAGCCTCTACTCCTAAATAGACCGCAGGTTACAAAGTAATTATTATTCCGACAAAAAATGCCCCCTATCAGGGCGGAATCAGCATTGTAGTATGGGGACAAAGAGCGTTGCCGTCAACAAAAAACATTTTGGAAAAGCCGCTTTTTAATGCAGTTACCGTATTTTTCAGGAAAAATACAACACTTTTGGCCTTTTGGCGTTTCTATCGTTGGGCTGTTTCTTCTGTTCGGGATGGCCGACGGCTTCGGGGTGTGGATTGTCCTTGCTCTTTCAGGAGAAGGTGTTTAAATAGAGCCTTCAGGATGGATTACGCGCCTCTCGGATGGGTTTGGACGACGAGGCCGGACCCTGGCGGAGCATGGCTAATACGGAAAGCAGACACTCAAAATCCCAAAAGGAGACTTATGAACTTAAATGGTTTACCGGATCAGGCGCGACAGGCCGTTACGCTGCTTGTTGAGGCGTTGTCGGGACGTCTGGGCGAGAATCTGCTCAGTCTGACGTTGGTCGGCAGCGTGCTCAGCGAGGATTATTGCCCCAAACGCAGCGACATCAATTCGGTGCTGGTGGTCGGAGAAAATACGCCCGAAATCCTTGATATTTTGGCCGAAATCGGCCCGAAAATGGGACGTCAGAGGCTTTCGGCGCCGCTGTTGATGTGGCCGGACTATATCCGGCGATCCTGCGATGTGTTCGCGGTCGAATGGCTGGATTATCAATGGCGGCATTTGACCGTTGTCGGGGACGATCCGTTCGCCGAATTGCGGTTCGAGAAACGCGATGTTCGTGTGCAATGTGAACGGGAGTATAAATCAGCGCTGGTTCGATTGCGGCAGGGCTATATCCGCTCCGCACGCAAACCGGCGCTGATTGCCGAGCTGCTGGCCGCGGCCGCACGGGAGTTGGCGCCGTATCTGAGGGCGACGCTGTGGCTGGCTGACGGCGAACGGCCCGCTGCGGCGGCAGAGACCTTTGAGCGACTTGGCGGGGTGGTCAATGTGTCTCTGGAGGCGCTGGCCCGGCGGTACGCGGGACGTTATGAAATCAAACGGCCGTCTGCGGAGGCAATGCAGACTGATTTTGGTCAGGTTTGCAAAGCAGTGGAATCATTGGCCGACTATGTTGATAAACTGGAGGTGTGAAGGTGCAAAAAACGACTTTGCTCAGTTTTATTTTTCTGGCCGGCGTCGTTACGGCTGTTTCGACCAATCTGCCTCAACCGACTCATTACGTCGAAGACCGCGCTGCGATTATCAGCGCTGACTATCGGCACAAACTCAATGGTTTGCTCCAGGAGTTGGAACAGAAAACCGGCGCTCAGTTTATTATTTTGACGGTGAAGACCACCGGCGCGCTGCCGATTGAGCGGTTTTCCATCGAGGTGGCCGAACACTGGAAACTGGGACGCAAAGACCGCGACGACGGATTTTTGTTTACGGTGGCCGTCCAGGACAGGGCGTTTCGATTCGAAGTCGGCTACGGACTGGAAGGCTTTTTGACCGATCAGTTCTGCGGGCAGGTCGGGCGCAATGTGCTGGTGCCTTTTATGCGGCAGGGGCGATACGCCGAGGGCATTTATCAGGCGACTCTGGCGTTGACCGACCGGATGGCTCGACATTATAATGTGACGCTGACCGGAATGCCTCGCGGCTACAGCAATCCGGTGCCGGACAGGCCTTCGGCG
>DSDR01000300.1 GCA_011048645.1 Phycisphaerales bacterium | reverse complement strand
TCCATACCGTCAGCAGCGACATCGCCTGTTCGTACAGGGCGCGAATCCCCGCGTCCGTGCCCTCGTAGGTTTGCGCCAGTTCTCTCAACGCCGCCGCACGCTCACGCGCATCGACAGTGAGCAGCGCCCTGGCCAGCAGAATATTATCGCGCAGCGGATCGTCCTCCGACATCTCCGAAAGCAGGGCGTTCAAACGCGACTCATAATCGAGCGCATATGGATTCAACCCCACAAAAGTCGCCAGCCGGCGGCGCGACGCCTCATCCGGCCCCTGATTTTCACGGTCGATCAGCCGCATCAGTTTGCGCAGCCGCAGATCCAGATCGCGCAGTTTGCGCGGCGTCATCACCGTCGGCAAAGGCGGCTCAAAGGCCGAAAAAATCGATTCCTTGATCTGACGTTCGGCCCGCTGCTGGGCCTTCTGGAGCTGTTCGCGAATCATGGAACGAGCCACCTGGCAAAGCTCCAACGCCCGCTCAAATCGCCCCTCGGCCGCGTCATGCCACGCCAGACGCCAGCGCGCCTCCAGCGATTCGGGGCTCTGCGAAAAGCGGTTAAACAATTCCTGCCAGATCAGAATATTACTTTTGAACGGATAATCGTTGTAAAAACGCAGCGTTTCGGTATGACGGAAATGACGAATATCGGGATGATATTCATTGAGCAGGGCGCTGAAATACAGCGCCGTCGGCATCCGTTTGCTCTGCGGCCAGCGCTCCATAAACAGACGATAATCATTGCGAAGCTCGGCCCGTCGGCCCCGATAATACAGCCGATCAGGCATTTTCTTTTCAAACCAGTGCGGCCACTGCATCGTCATCATCGACTGTTCAATTTCTTCTTTGAGCCGTTCTCGAAGCACCGTCGGCTCAGTCGGATAATAACGGCCGAACAAAAAGCTGCGCATCGCGTCATCGGCAATCACCGCGTCGATCACCTCCGACAGCGAATAACTGTGAAACTCCACTACCTCCTCGGGGTTGTTGCCGGCGACATAAAGCTGATAATCCAGCTCTGCAAAGCCGATGCGCGATTGGAAGATGCCGTAGGCCAAGACCAGAAAAACCAGCGACAGCGCAAAAATCAACCCCGGCCGATACCGCGTATAGTGCCCCACGCCCAGCACGATGCCCGCCATAAACAACCCCGTCAGCCAGGCGTAAATCCACGGCGCATACGAAAACCCCCAGCGCAGCGGATCGGCAGTCGTATAGCCGCCCCAGATCGCCCAATAAATCACCTGCGGGGCCATACACAGCGCAATGGCGATAAACCGCGACCGAAACCGCAGAGGCCGACACGCCGCCGCAATGCAGCTAAGACCCACAAACAGACCGAAAAAGTACAGCTTGGCGATAAACATCACCGACAAAATCAAGGGAATGCTGTATCGAAAGCTGTACAATTGCGACACAAGTACCGGCACAGCCGCCAGAATCCCCATCACCGTCCCCAGTACCACAATCTGCCAGGGATATTCATAAATGCTCAGGGGAAACGCCGCGAATCGACCCAAACTCCACAGCCCCGGATCAATAACATCGGTGGCCACCAGCGAAATCAGACCGCCGATGACGATTCGGTTCCAAAAAAAGCACGCCAGAATATACACCACCACCGTCAGCCCCCAGAACCGATGGACAAACGGATGGCTGTAATGAAGCGTCGGGCCGACGGCCATAAACGACTTCAGCGGCGTCGAGGACGACTTGGTGGGGCTTGACGTTGTTTTCTCAGCCATTTTGGAGACAGACGCAAATCCAAAACCTGCTATTGATTACCAAAAAAAAGATACCATAAAACTAATTAGGATCTCAAACTAACCGAAAACCTGATCTATTTTGACATAAACATAGTCCATAAAAGATGTTACAGTGTTCACAAAAAGGCAATGAAATGGCTCGCCCGAAAGGGCGAATCCTCAATTTTGCTCTTTAATTTTTGATTTTTGATCTCTCAAACCGGCCATCGATCAGTTTGAGTTAGGATACCGTTTCGTTGCCGGCAGGTCAAAGAAAATCACGCTTACTCAACAATCCATTCCTGAATGCCTGAAGAATAATTGTCTTGAAAGGTCATCTCCAGACGCAGCGCGTCGGTGGCAACCGGTTTGAAACGAACGCGGTCAAAGGCGTCGCGTGTGGTGGTGTACTCGGTGGCAGGCTCGACAGGTTTCCATGCGTCGCCGTCGCGATAAAGCACACGCCAGGACTTGGGGATGCGGCACTCGCCCCGACCGGTATCGTCGAACCAATAGACCGCAACCGAAGACACCGTCGTCGGCGCCTTAAAATCATACTGAATCCATTCGGTCGTACCTTTTCGCGGCCACCAGTGATAAAAGCCCTGTTCCTGATCGCCCGAAGATTTCGGCACAAGCTGATCCTGCACAAACTCAAGCCGCGCATTGCCGACCGTCGTTTGGTACGAGGCGCTGACCTTGCTTTGGGATGCAATCGTCGGCGCCGGCAGCGGCACGGCGGCCTGTTCGGTGCGCGGCAGCCACACGGCCATCGGCGTCCGGCCGCGATGCGCCCAGGCATAGTAAGGAATAGCCGAAAATGCGCGTTCGCGGCGTTCCAGTCCCCCTTCCAGTGTGCGGCGCAGTTCCACCGCCGCGCCCTGAATGACGGTAACCCCGCCCAGCAAATCGGGTTTGTATTCGGTCTTCAGCGCCGCCTCATCGGGCAGCATCAAATTCAACACACGGCCCTGAGCCACATCGACGCCTTCCAGACAATACACCAGCGGCCCGCGCTGCAGGGCGACCTTGCCGACATTGTCCCGCACACGCTCATCGCAGACCACCCGCCGCACCGTCATCGGAAGCTCCAGCGTAACGGTATCGCCGGCCTTCCACGTGCGATCAATGACCGCATAGCCGTTGTGAAGATCGACCGGAACGGCCTGGCCGTTGACGGTCAGCCCGACTGCCTGTTCGGACGGCTTGAGTACCGAGTACAGCGTGCTCGGTACGGGCTTGTTCCGCGCCCAGCCGGGAATCCGCAGATGCAGCGCAAGCGGACCCGGCGTGTTCGACTCCATCGTCAGCACCACTTTGCCGTTATGGGGATAATCGGTCGATTGAGTCAAGTTGACGATTCCGTCGCCTGCGGCCAGCTCGCTGTTGCCGCTGACATAGAGATTCACATAAACCGCTCCGTTACGCACGGCATAGGCATACCCGGGCACCGAGGCCATAAAACGGCAGATATTGCTCGGACAGCACGCACAGCCGAACCACGGCTGGCGGTCGTGTCCGGCCGCACTTTCCAGCGGATTGGGATAGAAAAACAGCATCCCGTCCAGCGACACGCCGCTGAGCACATTGTTATACAGCGACAATTCCATCACATCGATGTAATCGGCCTTGCCGTGCAGCAAAAACATCCGATGATTCCAGAACACATTGGCAATCGCCGCACAAGTTTCGCAATACGCCGTGCGGTTGGGCAGTTCATAATTATCCCCGAACGCCTCGCCGGCGTGGCGAGCGCCGATGCCGCCGGTAATATAAAGCTTTCTCGAGACGACATTGTCCCAAATCGCGTCAATGGCCTTCAGATACGCCGCATCGCCGGTCAGCGCCGCCACATCCGCCATCGCCGCGTACATATACGCCGCCCGCACCGCGTGCCCGACCGCCTCGGCCTGCTCGACCACCGGCTTGTGATCCTGACTGTAAGGCCCGTACAGACGCCGTTTGTCGGCGTTGCGCCCGCGCATATCCAGGAAAAATTTGGCCTGATTGAGGTATTTTTCATCCCCGGTAACGCGATACAGCTTAACCAGGCCAATCTCGATTTCCTGATGGCCCGGCGGATCAAGCCGACCGTTTGGATGGAAAACCGAACACACCAGATCCGCATTTTTGACGGCAATATCCAGAAAACTGCGTTTGCCCGTCGCCAGATAGTGCGCTACAGCCGCTTCATACATATGCCCGACATTATACAGTTCATGGGCGTCGCGAATATTATCCCATCGCTCCTTTTCGTAGCAGCAGGCAATGGCGCGCCCGTCCTTGCGGGCCTGCGCCGTCCACGCGGTGTACAGATAGCCGTCCGGCTCCTGGGCGGCCCCGATCCACGCGATCAGTTGATCCAGATAGGCGTCCAGTTCCGGATCCGGATGCACCATCAGACTGTACGAGGCCCCTTCGATAATCTTGTACACATCGCTGTCGTTAAAGCCGAAATCGCCCTGCCAGGGCTTGTCCGACAGTTTGGCGGCGACCTTGAAGTTTTCAATACGCCCCGTATCCTCGGACTGCTTAAACGCAAACGGAATCGTCGCCGCGCGGTTGGTCTCTATCCGCGGCAGCCAAAAAGCGTCCTCGAAATGCACCTGGGTAAACGCCGCAGGCTGATAGGGATAATCCTGAAACGGAGAATCGGCCGCGGCGTAAACCGCCGAAAAACCTACCAGGCAAAAAACCAAAACCCCCAATGCTGATTTGTCGTTCCTGTACATGGTTCGTTTCCTTTCATCTTGTTCGGGTAGGATGCGCGTACGATTATAAAAGGTAAACGGGGTAATCTGTCAAACGTTTTTTGATTTTGCGAATTTTTGGAAACAGTTTTTTGATTTTTTTGAAAGTTTTTTGTCCTCTGGGCGTCTTAACTGGAGAATCGTTGTCGTCAAATTGATTGTTCGCGGTGGTCTTTATCCACTGAACCTGAATTTGGGATGTAAACTCAAAATTGCTAAAGGAATCACAATGAAGACAACAAGCCCCTTGAAGCCGATGTGCACTGTCATTTTTTTGTTTCTTTTTGGCGTTTCCGCTGTCGCAGCGCCGAATTGGCCGACGTGGCGCGGGCCGAATATGATGGGAATTGCCGAGGGCAATCCTCCGCTGACCTGGAGCGAAGAGCAAAATATCCGGTGGAAAGCGCCGCTCGAAGGCGACGGTTCCAATTCAACGCCGGTGGTCTGGGGCGACAAGATGTTCTTCCAGATTGCCGTGGACACCGAAAAGCAGCCCGCCGAGGCCGCTGCGCCCGCTGCGACGGGGCGACGCGGACGCGGACGCGCGCCCAGCACGCTGTATCAGTTCAAGGTGGCCTGCCTGGATCGACACACCGGCAAAACACTGTGGACCACTCAGGTGGCCGAAACCGTGCCGCACGAAGGCCATCACGGCGACCACGGCTTTGCCTCCTATTCGCCTGTCACCGACGGCACACATGTCTGGGCCAGCTTCGGCTCACAAGGTCTCTATTGTCTGACAATGGACGGACACATTAAATGGCAAAAAGACCTGCCGAGGATGCGAATGCGCGGCGCCTTCGGCGAGGGCAATTCCCCGCTGCTGGTCGGTGATACGCTCGTTGTCGTCGGCGACCAGGAAGACCAGTCCTATATCATCGCCTTTGACAAAGACACCGGCGACATCCGCTGGCGCCAGGACCGTGATGAGCCAACCGCCTGGACTTCCCCCATCGCCGCCGAGGTGGACGGCAAAACCCAAATCATCGTCAACGGGCGCAACCGCATCCGCAGCTATGACGCCGAAACCGGACAGGTCATCTGGCAGTGCGGCGGACAGACCGAAAACGTCGTGCCCACCCCCGTCCTCGGACACGGCAGGGTCTATTGTACCAGCGGCTTTCGCGGGGCCAAACTCTCAGCCATCCAACTCGGACGCAACGGCGAACTGACCGGCACGGATGCGGTCGTCTGGGAAGTCAACGAACATACGCCCTATGTGCCCTCGCCGCTGCTGTATGGCGAAAAGGTGTATGTCCTGTCCGGCAATAACGGCGTGGTATCCTGTTAC
>DSDR01000332.1 GCA_011048645.1 Phycisphaerales bacterium | reverse complement strand
TCCGGCGTTTGATTTTTATCAGATGCGCCAGCTTAACCCGGACTTGTTTGTCTGTCTGGTCGATGGCGTTGAGCCGCTGCATCTGCGGCTGACCCGTGAGCATCATATTCACCACACGCTCAAAGATCTCATCGTCTGGCGCGAGGAAGAGACGCTGGCTACACAAATGATGCAGCAGGGCACACGCGAGACGGCGCCGTTTTATGTGCTGGCCCGCGGCGTCAAACAGGACACCGCCGTCACGTTTTATCAACTGGCCTTTGAGCCGATGCGAAAGAAGGCCTATCTGAGCTTTCCGATGACCCATGTTGCGGGTATGCCGAAGGTGATCGCGGCGATTGAACGCTTTCGCCGCGCGGCCAAAACAATGCTGACCTGTTTTGATCCCGGCGATCTGGAAGAGGCCTATCTGCCGTTTTACGCCGAACAGGCCCAACGGCAGGGGCAAACGACCGTGCCGGTTCAGGCGCTGGGGCAAACCCTTGAGCTGGATGTTGGGGAAGTGCGTCAGATTGAACGCGACATCAACAGCCAGATCTACGCCCGCGATTTTGCCCTGATCGATCAGTCGGATATGATTATCAGCTTTATTCCCGAACTGCCCGACGGGCGGCCGGCGCTTTCCAGCGGCGTCGAACGGGAACTTCAGCACGCCCACGAAGCGGCCAAACAGGTGTATGTGATCTGGCTGCCCAAAAAAGAACCGTCGGTCTTTGTGACCCAGACCGCCAACAAAATTTTTCGCTGCCCGGACGAAGCGATGCAGTATTTCAGCCGCACCTACGCCTATAAAAGCGAGTTGCTGTTCGAGTAGTCAAATGACCGCATTTCAACCCTCAAACGGCCTTTCAGATTCGATTCCTTATGACTTACGGCCCCTCACAGCAGCGGGGCGGCCAGGCGAACAACGCCCTCAGCCAGACTGCGCGCTAAACCGGCCCGTCCGATGCCGCACTGGCAATGCGCCGCAAGTTGTTCAAGCCACCGTGCGGTTTGGAGGATTTCGTCGCGGCTATAGACGAACATCGCGGACTCGTAATTAAAATAGAGACTGCGTATGTCCATATTGGCCGAGCCGAGCACCGCCGCCTTGTCGTCCATCAGCAACACCTTGGCGTGCATCATTCCCGCCGTGTAAAACAAAATCAATCCGCCGGCGCCCTGGATCTGCCGCAGCCAATTGCCGCGTACAATATCCGGCAGCGGGTGGTTGGATCGCCGCGGCAAAAGAATGCGTACATCCACGCCGCGACGGGCCGCCAGCATCAGGGCCTGACAGAGCGGCTCGTCGGGCACAAAATACGGCGTAGCCACCCAAAATCGCTCCTTGGCCGCATATATCATCGACAAAATCGCGTCATACAGCGCATCGCCTTCCATATCCGGCCCGGACGGGACAAACTGCACGACCGCCTGCCCCATGGCTTCGGTACGGCGGGTTTCTTCCGGCGGCAGCGACGGCGTCTCGCCGCTGGTAAACTCCCAATCTCGACAGAACACCTCCTCCCAGTGTCGTACGGTCGGGCCTTCCAGTACAAACGCCAGATCCTGCCACTGTTCCGACATCTGGGCCGGGCTGATGTATTCGGCGCCGATGTTGGCGCCGCCGCCGATCACGGTCTTATAGTCGGCGATGTAGATTTTGCGGTGGTTGCGCAGGTTGCTGCGTCCGCGGAAGGGGCGGTGCAGTACAGGCATAAACCAGGCGACTTTGCCGCCGGCGTCGATAATTTTCCGCACGTGCCGCGGGCGTGTGTGCAGCGACCCGACGCCGTCCATCAGTACCCGAACCGACACGCCGGCAGCGGCCTTTGCGGCCAGCTTATCGATAATCAACTGTCCGGCCTGGTCGGGGCGGAAGATAAACGTCGAGATGTGGATGCTCTGTTTGGCCCCGTTGATGAGCTGCTCCAGCGCGGCAAAGCGCTGCTGGGCGGTCGTGCACAACGTCAGCCGATGGCCGTCCTGAGCGCCGGGAATGCCATAGGACCGCAATATCCGGTCGGAAATGCACGCCTGTTCGGGGGCAATGGCCATCGTGGTATCCAAACCCAGCCGCCGTTTTTTCTCGGCCCAGCGCCGCAGCTTGCGCCCGCCGAACAGCAAATACAGCGGCACCCCCACATACGGCGCCAGCACAATCATCAATAACCACGCGATCGTGCCCGAAGGGGAGTGCTTTTGCAGCAGGATGTGAGCGATCAGCACCACGCCCAGCAAAAACGAGCCGATCATAAACAAATACGTCAAAATCGACGTGATGACCAGACTATCCATATCCTGCGACGGCATACGCGAAGCCCTTCTCTTGCAACTGGATTAATATCCCGGCGATTGCTGTTGTCTCGGCGGCGGATCATCTCTTCTCGGCCAGGTTATCCTTATGCAGCACAGTGCGGCACAATGTGGATTCCACTAATACAGAACCCCCCTGCAAAATCAAGCAAATTTCGACCCGAAAGGCAAAATCGCCGATCTATACCCCTCCCGAAAAATATTTTTCATAAAATATATCTTTTTGTGAATACGAATGTTTACATTTTATGCAGGAAAATGGTACTTAATGTAAACTTGCGACTGTCCAGAACATACAATAAAGGACGGGAAAAGTCAAGACAGAAATTAAAAAACTCAAAAAATAACACGACACACGACAAGCTCCGCAAAAACGGCCTGAAAATTAACTTGACTTTTGGCCGGGTTAATGAGTATCGTAGTACAAGAGAAAAGAAACGGCGGCGGAGAATGACTGACACATACCGACAATGCGACGGAGCGTTGAGAGGTATTGGCTTACTGTTGAAATTCCCTATCTTCTTTTGTACTTTTAATGATTTTTCTTTTTCCCCATTGCGCCTGCTTATCGTAAGCAGCGCCACTTCTTTTTCATTCCTTTTTTGGAGGGTCAACCCATGAGAAAATCTATAATTCGCTTGTGGCTGCTCGTGCTCTGTTTGAGCCTTGTCAGCAGCTCGGCCCTGGCGGTGTATATGAAGATGGATCCGCCGCCGGATGTGGATAAGGCATTCTTGTCCGGTAACAACTCCTGCTGGCTGGCGACCGCGGCCAATATGCTGGCCGGGGCCGGCTACGGCAACGGCAGAACGGTGCAGGAACGGGCCGATGACATCTACGGCGATCTGACGGCCAATTTCGGCACCGCCAATGGCGGCTGGACGGATACGGCCCTGACGTGGTGGCTAACATCGGCGCACAACACCTGGCCGGGCAACCCCTACACCGTGGTTACCGTCTATGGCAACAAAACCCGCACGCCGTGGGCCAACAGCAACGGGGCGCGATTCATCGGCAATGAACTGCGGCGATGCCAGATGCTCGGATTGAGCATCAGTTGGCCGCGAACGACCGCCGGCGGCAGTGCCGGGGGCGGCCATGCCATCGCCTGCTGGGGCGACAGCGGCAGCGAAGCCCTTCTGACCGGTGCGCCGGCGCAGGTCATTGTTACCGATTCAGACCGCGAAACCGGCGGCGATGTCCAGACCTATACCTATGACGGCTACACCAATCCCAATCCCGGCGGCTTCAATGAGGGCAACGGCTGGTACATCAACTACAGCGGTAACCATCCGTTCATCAAGCACATCATTACCCTGTGCCCCACCGACGACCCCGGCGATCACACCCTGACACAGAAAGTGACCGGCAGCTACCGCATCCATCAAAGTTCGCGGTTTCTGCGCGCGACGGATTTGCATTACAAAGTCGGGACGGATGTGGATATTCTCAGCTATCGAACGCAACTGGACTGGAACACCGCCAATCCGCCGAAGATAGAAGAAAACGCCACACCCCCGCGCGAGCTGATGGTGGATTGGGATTTGCGCGACAACCCCGTGCCCTACTGCACTTGGGTGACCATTACCACCGAGTTTGTGGTGCCGTACTGGAACGCGATCTACTATCGAGATGTCCATTTTACGTATCCCGAACCGGGATTTGTCATTCGTTTTCCTGAATTTTACTGGCGGATTATCACGCCTGAAATTCAGGAAGCGCCATCCCGGATTCCCAATGTGTCCGGCGGCTACGTCGTCGGGAGTTTTGATCTGATCGCCAGAGATGAAAAACAGTCTCCGTCGGCAATGGTGGCGGCCGAATATCGGTTTATGCACGAATACGACTTTATGCAGAGTCCCGAACTGCATTTCTTTGAACTGAACAGCAAGGAAGAAGAGCCGTTTATGATCGGCAATCTGCGGTTTGGACACAGCTACGGCAAGCTTGATCCGGAAGAATTATGGGCGTTTAACGACTGGATGACGCGGATTCCGGAACAATTTCCGATTCAGCAGCTTCCTCCTGTCGAATTGGACTGGAAAGGCATGCTTCCTTATCCCGAAGGCGAAATTTATCAGGGCCAGTTTAAGCCGCTTGAGTGCAGCATCTATTTCCCCGAAGATATCAATCAAGATTGCTGTGTCGATATCCAGGACTTTGCCCTGCTGGCGCGCCGCTGGCTGCAATGCACAACGCTTGACCGTTAATCCGTCTTGTTGAACGGGACAAAAACGGCAAAAAAAAGGGTGCGGCGGAAGAACCGTCGCACCCTGTGGGTCTTGGGGTCTAATTGTGCAAAGGGTTATTTCTTCTTTTTGCCCTTTGTGGCGGTGGTTTTCACCCGGCCGTGTTTGACGGCGGCCTGAGCGGCGGCCAGTCGCGCAATCGGCACGCGGAACGGAGAACAGCTCACGTAATCCATCCCGGCCAGGAAGCAGAACTCCACACTGGCCGGATCGCCGCCGTGCTCGCCGCAGATACCGATTTCGAGCTTCGGTTGGGTTGCCCGACCGCGCTCGATGCCAATGCGAATCAGTTCGCCGACGCCCTGCTCGTCGATGCTCTGGAACGGATCGCCCGGCAGAATGTCCTTTTCAATATAAGCCGGCAGAAATCCGCCCGCATCATCGCGGCTGAAACCGAACGTCATCTGCGTCAGGTCGTTCGTGCCGAAGCTGAAGAACTGAGCCGTCTGAGCGAACTGATCGGCCAGCAGCGTCGCACGCGGTATCTCGATCATCGTACCGGTCATCGTTTTGATCCGACGCAGATTGTACTTGGATCGCACTTCCTTATAGACGCGATCGACAATGGCCTGCTGATCGGTCAGCTCTTTGACATCGCAGGTCACCGGAATCATAATCTCCGGATACGGCTTTTTGCCGGCTTTCTGCAACTCGGCCGCCGCTTCGTAAATCGCACGCACCTGCATCTCGGTAATCTCCGGGTAGGTGACGCCCAGACGCACGCCGCGATGGCCCATCATCGGGTTGACCTCATCCAGGTTCTCAAATCGCTTGACCAGCTCTGCCATGTTGATATTCAGCGCCTTGGCCAGCTCTTTCTGCTTGCCTTCGTCATGCGGCACGAACTCATGCAGCGGCGGATCGAGCAGACGGATGACCACCGGCATTCCGTCCATTTCTTCGAGCGTGCCCTTGATGGCCTTCTTGACATACGGCTCCAGCTTATCGAGGGCCTCACGACGTTCCTCGGTGCTCTTGGACAGGATCATTTTCCGCAGATAGAACAGCGGCTGGTCGCTGCCTTCGCCGTAGAACATATGCTCGGTACGGAACAGGCCGATGCCTTCAGCGCCAAAGGATTTGGCCTTGGCGGCGTCTTCGGGGGTATCGGCGTTGGTGCGAATGCCCATCGTGCGGCATTTGTCGCAAATCTTCAGAAAGTCCATCAGCACTTTGTTTTCTTCGCCGGGATCCATCATCGGAAGCTGCCCGACATAGACATTGCCCTTTGTGCCGTTGAGCGTAATCCAGTCGCCCTCTTTCAGG
>DSDR01000219.1 GCA_011048645.1 Phycisphaerales bacterium | reverse complement strand
TGTCGGATTTTTTGCCGACAGCCTTGGCCTGGCCGATTTTTTTGGCCAGATCCTGGGTTTTCTGGACCAGCTCTTTAGCGGTGGTCGAGGTCTTGTTTTCGACTGCCGGAGCGGCGCGGTTGGGCGTGTTCTTCTCGGCGTAGCCGGGGATGAACTGACAGCCCATCCAGCAGAAGATGTAGTCGATCAGGCTCTTGGCAAAGGGGATGCTCTTGTTGCTGGTCATCCCGGCCGGCTCGAAGCGGGCGTGGCGGAATTTATCGACCAGCGTAATCAGCGGCACGCCGTATTGCAGCGCCATCGAGACGCAGGTACCGACCACATCCATCAGACCTCCGACGGTGCTGCCCTCCTTGGCCATGGTGATGAACAACTCACCGGGCTGGCCGTCCTCGTATAGCCCCACCGTCAGATACCCTTCGTGTCCGGCCACGGAAAATTTGTGCGTGATGCTGTGGCGCGTTTCGGGCAGCCGGCGTCGGAATGGACGCGGTGCGGCGGCCTCGGCAGTTTTTTGCTTTTTCTTGTCGCCGGACGAGGTTTCGGTGTTGACCGGCTGGAGCCGCTTGGAGCCGTCGCGGTAGATCGCCACGGCCTTGAGGCCGAGCTTCCAGCCTTCCATATACGCCGAGGCGATCTGCTCGGCAGTACTTTCTTTGGGCATATTGATGGTCTTGCTGATCGCGCCGGACAGGAACGGCTGCACAGCGGCCATCATTTTCAAATGGGCTTGATAGTGGATATGGCGGGTGCCGTTTTTGGCCCTAAACGCGCAGTCAAAGACCGGCAGATGCTCGGGACTCAGCTTAGCGGCGGTTTCAATGGTGTCGTCTTTGTCGATGGTCTCGCAGATGGCGCGGATATCCTCGGGGCCGTAGCCGAGCCGCTCAAGGGCCATCGGGACGGTGCGGTTGACCAGTTTGAGCATTCCCCCGCCGGCCAGGGTTTTGTATTTGACCAGCGCAATATCCGGCTCGACGCCGGTGGTGTCGCAATCCATCATAAAGCCGATGGTACCGGTCGGGGCCAGCACGGTGGTTTGGGCGTTGCGAAAGCCGTGTTGCGTGCCGGCATCAAAGGCCTCATCCCAGGCGTTCTTGGCCGCACTGAGCAGATCGTCCGGACAGTACATCTCGGGAATGTTATAGGCGTGTTCGCGGTGCATCGCGATGACGTTCTGCATCGGCTGTTTGTTCTTTTCATATTCGGAGAACGGGCCTTTGGTCGCGGCCAGCTCGGCGCTGATTGAATAGGCCGTGCCGGTCATGATCGCGGTAATCGCCGCCGCCCAGGCGCGGGCCTGATCGGAATCGTAAGGCATCGCCAGACTCATCATCAGACAGCCGAGATTGGCATAGCCCAGGCCGAGCGGACGGAAGCGATGGCTGTTTTCCGCGATGGTCTGTTCGGGATAGCTGCCGTTATCGACCAGAATTTCCTGGGCGATGATGAACAGCCGCACGGCGTGTTTGAAACGCTCAATGTCAAATCCGCCGTTGTCGGTGCGAAACTTCATCAGATTCAGCGAGGCCAGATTGCAGGCGGAATTGTCGATGAACATATACTCGCTGCACGGATTGGAGGCGTTGATCGGGCCGGAATGGGGGCAGGTGTGCCACTTGTTGATGGTGGAGTGGTATTGCAGTCCCGGATCGCCGCAGACGCGCGTCCCTTCGGCGATCAGCTCCATCAATTCGCGGGCGCTGTAGGCGTCAACCGACTTGCCGGTGGTCACAGACGTAGTGGTCCAGGGGCCGTCTTTTTCGACCGCTTCCATAAACGCATCGTTAACCCGCACCGACAGGTTGCTGTTCTGGAACATCACGCTGCCGTAGGCCTCGTCGGGCGAGTAGCCCTCTTCGATCAAGGCCCAGGCCTTTTTTTCTTCCTCGGTCTTGCAGGTGATAAACTCTTTGATGTCGGGATGGTCGATCTTGAGCGACTGCATCTTGGCGGCGCGTCGGGTTTTGCCGCCGGATTTGATGACCGCGGCGACCTGGTCATAGACGCGCATAAAGCTCAGCGGGCCGGAGGGCTTGCCGCCGCCGGACAGTTTCTCCCGACTGCTGCGCAGGGTCGAAAGGTCCGTGCCGGTGCCGGAGCCGTGCTTAAAGAGCATCGCCTCGCTGCGGGCCAGACGCATAATGTCTTCCATCGTGTCTTCGACCGACTGGATAAAACAGGCCGAGGCCTGCGGAAATTCGTAGCTGCTGGTACTGGGAACGGCTTTTTGCTGTTTTTCATCCCAATGGTAGTTGTGTTCGCTGCCGTTGATGCCATAGACATCGTGCAGACCGACGTTGAACCAGACCGGCGAATTGAACGCCCCGTACTGATTAACACACAACCACGTCAGTTCGTTGTAAAACGTCTCGGCGTCGGCCTCGGACGTGAAATAGCCGTCGCGACGACCGCGGTCGGCAATCGCCCGACAGACACGGTGAACCAACTGTTTGACCGAATTTTCGCGCTGGCCGGAGTGGACATCGCCGTAAAAATATTTACTCACGACAACTTTTGTCGCTAATTGACTCCAAAACGCCGGTACTTCACAATCGGTCTGTTCAAAAATCACCTTGCCGGCGTCATCGGTGATTTTGGCCTGGCGGGTTTCCCATTCGATTTCTTCGAAGGGATGGACACCCGGCGTGGAAAAATACGGGTCAATTTTCAGCCCTGCTTTGCGCGCGGACGCAGGTGTCTTCCAAGGTTGCAGGCCGGAATCGAATACGTTGGTGTTGTCTTTGGAAATCCGTTCGTCTGACATAAAACATTCTCCGTGGTAAACCACTATATATAGATTAAGCCTTCTGTTAAAATAACAACATATTGCCAATTACTTCTACGATATGATACTGTTTGCGGGTTGGCCGACAAGCAAAAAATCAGCGAAAAAATATGAGATTTTTGTTAGTTCTTGCTGCCATTGAACCTACGGGCATAAAAAATTTCGCGAAAGCTTCGAATCGGCCGATACGCCGAGACCTTGTGCGCTGAACAAAGACTCAATCTTTGCTCTTTTTTTTACAGGCAGATAAACGTCTATTGTAACAAAACAGACTGACTTTATCTTTATCATAAAACTCCTGTATTTTCTGGGTTTAGACGTAAAAACTTTGCGTTTTTTTTATCAAAACACGAATTTTTCCCCTCTATTCAACCGAAAAATCTTCATAATAAAATAGTCAAGGATTGCTTTGCGGCGGTCCGCGGGGCGAGAATGATGCAGGCAGCGCGTTATGGATCATAAGAAACAGACAAAAGAAGACAGGATGAGCGTCGAGTTTTTGCGGCTCTTTGTGGAGCATCAAAAATCGATTTATGCGTACATTTTGGCGATGGTTCATCAGCCGGCGGACGCCGAAGATATTATGCAGAATGTGGTTACGCTGATGTGGGAACGGTTTGAGGAGTTTGAGCCGGGGACGAATTTCGGAGCGTGGGGCGTGAAAATTGCGCGACTGAAAGTGTTGGAATATCATCGGGAAAAAAAGCGGGATTTTTCATTTTTTTCCGACGAATTGTTTGATTATTTAAGCCAAACGGCCAGTGCCAAGGCCGAATCGATGGATGATCGGCTGCGCGCCCTTCAGCATTGTCTGATGAAACTGGACGAATCGGACCGACGGCTGATGCAGATTCGATATGAAAAGGGGCTGAGCATCAAGCAGATTGCCGGGGTGCTGCAACGGCCGCTGCCGGGATTATACAAAGTGATGGGGCGAATTCATCGTGCGTTGGTGCGGTGCGTGAAAATGACGCTGAACGCATGGGAGATGGGTGTATGAAGTCGCGTTGCGACAAATCCGAACTGGATGACCTGATTCTGCGAAAGCTGGATGGGTCGATCACGCCGAGTGAGTATGAATCGCTGGTGCGCCTGCTGGAGCAGGATCGGGCGGCGGCGGATTATTATGTTGAGTTTGCCCTGCTGTACGCGGCGCTTTCGGAGCCGGGCAAAATCGCCTTTGCACCGGACGTCGAGACGCTGGATCGGAACATCTACAATTCCCTGTTTGCCCAGCTTGCCGAAGAAGAAAGACGTGCTGCGTTATCGCCAAGCCGTTATGCGTCGGAAAAACAACCGGTTCTGATTGAAGGGGTTCGCGAGCGGAAAAAACGCATCAAAAGAGATCGGCACGTCTCGCGTTTCAACATCTGGTTTACACTTTGCTCCGTCGCGGCGATGCTACTGGTAATGTTGTATGTGGCCGGCAATCCGCGCCTGGTTCAAATGGATGTGGCGACCTTGACCGATTCCATCGGGGCGGTATGGGGATCGTCGCAGTCGCATCCGATCGGCGCCCGTTTCAAAAACAACGCCGAGCCGGTCTATCTTGCCTCGGGATTGGCGACAGTGCGGTTTGATTACGGCGCCGAGGTGGTGCTGGAAGGACCGGCTGAATTTACGTTTGTCTCGGCGGAAAAAATCACACTGCATTCCGGTCGCTTATTTGCCCGTGTGCCGTCTCGTGCGGTCGGGTTTACGGTGGATTTGCCCGGCGGCAGTATTATCGATCTGGGCACGGAATTCGGCGTGGTCGCCCGTTCGGACGGCGGCGATGTGAAGTTGTTTTCGGGCAGCGCGACGCTGCTGACAGGCGAGCAAGGTACGCGCCGCAGCAGTCGTTTGCTTGTCCCGGGAACAGCCAGCCGTATCGCGGAGGATACCGGACAGGTGCATCCAATTGAGTTGAGTTCCGATGAGTTTGTACGCCGGATCGATTCGGCGACCGGGATTGTCTGGAAGGGTCAGCCGCTGGATTTGGCCGATATAGTCGGGGGCGGCAACGGCCTCGGGACTGGACAGCGGGAAACGGGAATTCATCCTGCCACAGGCCTTCGCGGCGGGTATCTTTCTCAGGATCGCGCCGCGGACAATCAGTATGTGCAAACGCGCCGGGAGCGTTATATCGACGGGGTCTTTGTGCCGAACGGCAAAACCGCCCAGACGGTCAGTTCGGAGGGGCATATTTTCGCCGATTGTCCTGCGACCAGCGGCCTGTTTTATTCCGAGATTATTCACGGCGCGGGGACATTTCTGTCGGACTTTACCAACGGCACGCCGCCGGGCACTCTGGAAAACCGGTTCTACGGCACGCCGGAAAATCCGAGCATCTTTATGCACGCCAGTGTCGGTATCACGTTTGATTTGGATGCCATCCGGCGGGATTATCCGGATTTTGCCGCGTGTCGATTGACCGCCGAGGCGGGCGTTTCGACCGCGGCGCCGCGTGTGCCGAATGCAGATATCTGGGTGCTGGTTGACGGCGAAGTCCGATTTCAGAAAACGGGAATTTCGGAAAAAGGGACGGCCTTCTTAATCGACATCGACTTAAAACCGACGGATCGATTTTTGACGCTGGTGACAACCGACGGCGGCGACGCTGACCGGAGCGTCGATCAATTGCGATCAACCGACTCGGACTGGTGCGTCTTTGTGCGCCCCACGCTTTTATCGGATTCGATGGAACAGCAGAAACGATATCCGTAACCTTGGATCAAGAAAGGAGCGTGATAAATATATATATAAGCAATACGAAGCTCAGTTGCGACGGGCGGTCCGCCGCAGTGTGTCATAATGTTTGTCAGTGGAGGTTCTATTGATGGAAAGGAGAATGTCAGATTAATGTTATGCGGTTATGAATTGAACTGTTGAGTTAGGTGGGCAGTTTGTCACGATTGACGGTTGGGGCAAACTGCGGAAAGTAAAAGAAGACTATGTATTAAGGAGACCGGTACAATGAGACAAATAACACACATAGTTCTGCTGGTTCTTTTAGCGACGGTCCCGCTGCGGGCCGATCTGGTGAAC
>DSDR01000337.1 GCA_011048645.1 Phycisphaerales bacterium | reverse complement strand
GTTGTTATATCACGCTAAAGCGTGTACTGACAACCCCAGCCCAGGCAAATTCTGCACCGCACTGAAGGTGCAACATACCTCAGCCCAGGGCAACGCCCTGGGACAAGATCACCCACCCCCACCCAAACGCTCTGAAAGAGCAATGTACATACTATCCTGCCCTTACAGGGCGAACGTCTTGCAGATTCACCTCACATCCCAGCCCGCTGGGCTGGGCTAAGATATACCGGCCCTTCAGGCCGTAGATTGCTGAAAAATCCTGTACCGCAGGCTCACGCCTGCGGCTAATAACCTTCCGTCCCTGAGGGACTATTCCACATACACCCCCCAGCTCGCGCTGCCGCGCCGTTAAAACTCAAAACAACTCTTTCTGTTGGAGCTTATATTCAATCAACTGCTCGCGTTTTTGGCGGGCCTGTTCGAGGAGTTTTTCGAGTTGGCGTTCGTTGCCGTCTTCGATGGCGGTGCGGAAGCGTTCAAGTTCGGCGATGAGTTTGTCGATGCCTTTGACGCAGGCGTCGGGGTTGGTCAGGAGGATATCCATCCAGATATTGGGCGGGCCGGAGGCGACGCGCGAGGTATCAATGAACCCTTTGCCGCAACGAAACAAATCCTTTAACTGATTGGCATTGACCAGAGCCGCGGCCGTGATATGCGGCAGATGGCTGACCATCCCCAGCGCCAGATCATGGGCATAGGGACTCATCACTTCAATTGAACAGCCGAGCTTTTCCCAGAACGCCTTCACCGCGGCCAGGGCCTCAGGGTCAGTCGTTCGGGTATGCGTCAGGATGCAGCGCGCCCCGATGAGCAAATCATCCCGACCAAAGTCCAGCCCCTGCTTTTCGGAGCCGGCAATCGGATGAGATCCGACAAATTTGACCTGCTTTGGAAGAAATCGCACCGCCCACTGATGAACAATCCGTTTGGTCGAACCGACATCAGTGACAAAGGCCCCTTCCTTCAAACAAGGCCCAATGTCGCGAAAATATCCTTCAAACGTGCGAATCGGTGAAGCCAATATAATCAGATCGGAAAACTCGACACATGCCTGAACCGTCTCTTCAACAAGATCCACAATATCCTGTTCAGAGGCTTTTTGCCGCGTAGATTCCCGATGAGAATACCCCACAATCCGGACCCCCGGCATGGCCCGTCGAATCGACAGCGAGACGCTGGCCCCCAAAAGACCCAGACCAATAATCGAAACTTGATTTAACTGATTCATAGAAAATGCCACCCGGACAACAGCCGAGCCGCGTAAGCGGCCGGATTGCGACTCCCATAGATTCACACTTATCGGACAGCTTGCGCTGCCGCATTGTTGCAGGCTACTGTACTTGGATGGGGGTGGGGCGTCAATTTTTTTCTTTGTTTTGGGACGAATTTATGATACACTTTCGATCATAATCTATGTGACCGAGCAATGGAGTATGCTTAGAATCCGCATTGGAAATCAAGACATTCTGGGACACACAGTGCGCGCCCGGAATATTTTTTTGAATGACAGAGAAAGAAATGTCAATTAGAGATACAAAAAATACAGTATTGCAATATCTGCCTTTCGAGGACAAGATTGCCGAATTGGATCGCCAAATCGAGCAGTTGCGCAAACAAAACCCGCAACAGTCTTTGCAGGGCGACGCCTCGCCGGCCATTCGAAAATTGCAGGTCAAACAGACCCAACTGCTCAAAGAGATTTACTCGACATTGACCCCGTGGCAAACCGTTCAGGTCGCTCGGCATCCGCAGCGCCCTATTTTCAGCGATTATTTGAACTTGATGTTCAAGGACGTCCGCATACTGCACGGCGACCGGTGTTTCGGTGACGACAAAGCCATCATTACAGCATTGGGACAAATCGGCCGTCAAAAAGTGATGATCATTGGCCAGAATAAGGGCAAAGAAATCAAAGAGAAAGTCGCCTGCAATTTTGGCTGCCCGAATCCGGAAGGCTATCGCAAGGCGCTGGCGAAAATGAAACTGGCCGAGAAGTTCGCTCTGCCGGTGGTCACCCTGATTGATACGCCGGGCGCCTACCCGGGCATCGGGGCCGAAGAACGCGGCCAGGCCCAGGCGATCGCTGTTAATCTGATGGAGATGAGCCGGCTGCGCGTGCCGATTGTCTGCGTGGTCATCGGCGAAGGCGGCTCCGGCGGTGCATTGGGCATCGGCGTCGGCGACCGGCTGGCGATTCTTGAACACGCTTATTATTCGGTTATTTCACCGGAGGGCTGCGCGGCCATACTCTGGCACGACGGCACGCAGGCTCCCCGCGCAGCCGATGCGCTGAAGCTGACCGGAAAAGAGCTGCTCAAACTCAAACTGGTTGACGCAATCATTCCCGAACCACTCGGCGGGGCGCATCGCAACATCCACGACACCATCTATAACGTCGAGCAATTCATCACCAAAAGCCTGACTCAGCTTAAGCGTGTCTCCGTCGATAAGCTGGTCAATAACCGATACGGAAAGATTCGCAACATCGGCGCCGCATGTGTTCCCGCCTCAGCATTTACCGATGACCGGTCCAAGCCCGCCATTCCCGACCGTCTGTCGCTCAAGGCTCAGCTTGACGCCGCCAAGCCGATCCCTCATGTGCCCCAGGCAGCTTCGTCCAAAAAATAGCCCCCGCCAGGTACCTCAAATACCCGCCATCATCTTAATTGGTCAAGCCATTTTCGGCAGGATTCTGTCCAGGCAGCCGCCGGGCCTGCTGAGGGGCGCATACCAAAGCCATGCCCGCCTTTGAGATAGATATGCAGCTCCGCGGGAACGTCGGCTTTACGTAAACCGAGGTAGTATCGAATGCTGTTTTCGGGCGCCACAGCCTCGTCATCGTTGGCATGAACCAAAAAGGCCGGCGGTGTTGCGGCGGTTACCTGAAGCTCATTGCTTAGCAGACGCACCAGCTCATCGGAAGGCTCCAACCCCAGTAGATTGTTCCGCGAGCCGCGGTGTGTGATGGTCGCTTCCATCGAAATAACCGGATAAATCAGAATGTGAAAGTCCGGCCTGCATGAGATGGTATCGATGGCGTCCGCTTTATTTCCGGTTGCAACGGGTTTGTCAAAATGCGTCGCGGCGGTCGAAGCCAGATGACCGCCGGCCGAAAAACCGAGAATACCGATTCGGTCCGGCTGGATGTTCCAGTCAGCCGCGCGCGACCGTACCAGGCGTATTGCCCGCTGGGCATCCATCAACGGAGTCGGATGGCGATAGCCGTCAGCCGGCAAACGATAGCGAAGAATTAAGGCCGTAACGCCAATGGAATTGAGCCATTCGGCGATCTGTACGCCTTCATGGTCCATCGCCAGGCGGGCATAGCCTCCGCCCGGACAGATGATCACCGCCGTAGGGATATATTTGTCCGTCAAGGGCGGATAAAGCGTTAATGTCGGACTGTCCTGTTCGGCCTCGCCCAGCGCCCCCGGCGCACCGTCAGTCCACAGGGCAAGCGTCGTCTGTGTCGTAGTGACCGCTGAAGCCATACCACTGATCAGTCCCAGCCCCATGGCCATACCCATGATCATCTGCATTTTCATTTTGTCGTCTCCGATTGGTTTTCGACCGCCGTCTTGATGATGCGGCATAACTGCCGGCCTATGACGTTTTTATCAAACGCCTGTACATACTGTCGGCCGTTTTGACCCCATTGCCGATAGGAGTCGATGTTGTCAATCATTCGCTCAATCGCTGCTGTCCATTCATCCGGCGTCGAAGCCGAAAGCCCCGCCCCGCTATCGTTGATAAAGGTTGCGTTGACGCCGACCGGCGAGGCGACCACCGGAAGCCCGGCTGCAAAATACTGAAGCAGCTTAAAGCCGCACTTGCCGCGGGTAAATCGGTTATCCGGCAGCGGCGACAGGCCAATATCGCACCCCGCCAAATCGGCCGCCTGCGTCTGGAGCGACCAGCGACGCCGTTCAACGGACATCTCATTCAAATCAAAGAACGCATCGGCAATAATGCGAAGAACAACGTTTTTTCTTTTTTTTCCGACAGATTCCAACACCGACTTCAATTGCGCCAAGTATTTTAAGGTGCTTTGACTGCCGATCCAGACCAGGCGAATGGTATCGGAGCGTGTCGGCCTATTCTGAACCCGATAGGCCGACACATCCAGACCGGTCGGCAAAACGACGACCTGTCTGCAATAACGGCGTGCGTGTTCGGCCAGATACGCATTGCCGGCAATCATCACATCCATCATTCGGGCGGTGCGACGAAAAAGACGATAATGACTGGTGCAATCGCTCTGCGGACGGGAAGGGCTATACATTATGGCGTCGTCAAAATCAAAAATTAATTTCGGCCGATAATGCCCCAAGACCATCGCATCGCGAAAATTCAAACACTTGCGATGGAGCAGCACGGCGTCATACGCACGGGACGATTTGAACAGCCGCTGCCGCGCCAACGCCCCCGGCGGCAATGGGCACACCTCAGAGTCGATTCCCTCACGCTCAAGCGCCTCCAGATACTCCCCGATCCGCAGACGGAAACTGGCACGCGACGGATTGTTGCTGATAATCAGCAGCTTCACGGCGTGCGTTCCTCCGGGGCGGCCTTCTTAAAGACAATCTCAATGCCGTTACACGGAACCAGATAGCACCCATGCAGTTCATAACATTCCTGCATCCACCGGCAGCTATTGACCAATAAACCGAACACTTTGCGCAGATGCCGCGATATCCAAAACGGCGTCTTAAAATCCAGTTTCAGCGACACAATCTCGATTCGCATATCCGAATAAAAGATCGGTACGTTTCGCCGCAACTGCTGGTGCGGCCTGACAAAATAGTAAAACGAATACAACCCGAAAAAACGTTTGTGGGTGTAATCGGAATAATAGTACGGATTGGAAAAATGCGGCACAAAGACATACGCCCTGCCGTCATCGCTCAGAACCCGCAGCATCTCGCCGAGCAGCCCTTCGAAATGGTCGATATGCTCCAGCACGCTGCGGCAATACAGCCGATCCACACAGCCGTCCGGCAAAAACGGAAGTCCCTTTTCGATATCCGCGACAATATCCACCGAATCCAGATCCACCCGGTCAATCGTAATCACAGACGCGTCGCGCCGCTTTGGCCCGCAGCCGATTTCAACCGCCACGGCACGCCCCTCGGCCAGCCGCTTGGCAAGATCAATTTTGATTTTTGTTTTCATCGTAGCGCCGCTTTCGTATGAATAGCACGCCGAGCGTTTCAGTCCTCCTACAGGCCGAGCGCCTTGCGACTGCTGCTGGAAAACAGAGGCGGCGTAATCAGCTTCCGGACTCGCCTGAACAGCGACATATCACGGCATCGATAATATCGCTTTTGCCAGCGGGTGTATTTGTCTTCAAATTCGGACAAAGACAGAGACGTCCCCTTGAACCCGATCCCGACGACCGTATGAGGAAAGCTTTCCTCGCCCGCATATCCTGCAAACGCCGACGTAAACGGTTTGAGAAGCGACCGGAACGCCTCCGGCGTAAATCGCCAGTAATCATACGGATATGCATGAATGCGAAACAACATCACGCTCGAAATGACCGCGAGGCCGTCGGGCTTGAGAATCCGGTGGATTTCGCGCATCGCCGTATGAGGATACTCCACATGCTCAAGCGTATCCAGACACAGAACGGTCCCGACCGATTCATCCGGCAGATCAATCGTGTGCAGGTCGAGCACCTTATCCACGCCCAATCCCTCGCGCATATCGGCGCCGACATACTCCTTGCCGGCAAACAACGGACGAAGATCGGCGAATTCTTCCTGACCGGCAACCCGTAAGGCCCCGAATTCATAAACCGGCTCCGTGACCGGAAGTGTTTGTGATACTATCGCCGCAAAATCTTTAACTACCTGTCGCAC
>DSDR01000227.1 GCA_011048645.1 Phycisphaerales bacterium | reverse complement strand
GGCCAAACCTCCTCCTGGCCGCACTGAATCCGGAAACGATTGAACGGATACTCAAGGAAAAACCCAACATCGTCAAACACGAACGTCTCGACGATCGATTCGTCCTGACCGACAGTCCCAAAGGTCTCCAGGCCTTCCTCAAGGCCGGGCTGGACATCGACAACTTCTTCACCGAACCGGGAACCCTTGAGCCGATAACGCCCTGATTGTCAACGCCGATCAATTCACCGCCGGTGTGCGCTGCCGCGGCCCGGCGCGGTCGGGATCCAGCGGACGAAAGCCCAGCTCCAACGCCGGCGAATCGGGCCGCAGACGGAAATCGCGCGCCTCAGCATTGACAAACCGCGGATCGGCCCAGCGGGAATGGCGGTCTTTGCCGGCCTTGTTCCAGTGGTCAAAGCTTTTACCATTGAACCGTGCTTGTTCAGGCGGCAGATTCGGATTGAAATACACATTCCAGTCCATATCAAAGGTGCTTTCGGTAGTGCGTGTGCCGCCGGGACGCGGCTGGTAGTAAAACTCATAAGGCCGGTCGCCCCACTGATTGTTTAGCAGCTCGCCCTGCTCAAAATACACGATGTTGCGTTCAAAAAAGCAGCTCTTGTGCGGCTCAATGATGCTGCGGCTGAGCTGCTCAAGCCGTCCGAATGCGAAGATATTGTTGCGTACCGTGATCTCTTTGGCATAGTGGATGTTGTAGCCGGCAAATTTGGTGTCATAGACCAGGTTATCTTCCACAAGGATATGGCTGGAGCCTTCATCGTTGTAGATGCCCCAGCCGCCGTACCGGTTGGCCTGGACATCGTGGATGCGGTTGCCGACCAGCACCGTGCCCGGCGAGACGCCGAGCGTATAGATGCCGCCCATATCCGACAGCAGACCCTGCCCGATGTGGTGAATGTGATTGTAGGCGATGCGGTTGTCGCGGCTGACGCTGCGCTGATAGCCCCAGTGCCACCCGACCGAGACGCCGGTATAATAGCCGTGATGTATCTCGTTGTGCTCAACGCGATTGCCATCGGTGTGCATCAGCAAGACGCCGACCGCCGAGGCGAACACCTGTCCATACGGCCCGATGCGGTTGTCGGCGATGACTGTTTCGCCGGTGCGCAGCAAGGGATGGCTGTGCTCATTGCCGCCGGTGACGCGAAAGCCGCCGCCGGCCACATCAACAATATGATTCCGCGTAAAGCGATTGTCGCGGCAGCCTTCGCGTATTTCCACGGCGTACGTCCCCAGCCGCTCAAACGTACAGCGGTCAAAATGAACGTGCCGCGCGCCCTTCAGTGAGACCGCCGCCGGTACCGTAGAGGAGGCCTGGGCGTTGTTGCAATCGCCCGGCGGAAGTTCCCACTGTGTATGAGCAAAACCAATCCCTTCAAACCGTAAATGCTCCACGTACCGGCGTCCGAGCGGATCGCCTTCCAAACGCAGCAGCGCCGGCGCAACCGGCGCGATGACCTCGGCCTGCGGCATATCCTCCTCGACTGTCGGCCAATAGTACAGTATGCCGGTGTGGCGATTGAGATACCACTGGCCCGGCGCATCGAGCGCCTCAAAGACATTTTCGACAATATACCGCGCTCCGTCAGAGGTAAAATCGTCGGTAAACCGCTTGCCGGACGGATGCTGAAAGGACACGAGATGCCGGTCGGCGTCGATGTCGGCAATCGGCAGATGGGTGTCGGTCCAGAAATGATAGACGATCACCTTCGCATCGGTCGGATGCGACCAGTCGGACTTCAGGTCGCCGGGATGGAATGCAAACTGCTGCGAGGGCGTGTTGTAGGGCTTTTCATTTCCGCCGTCGGGAAAGCCCGCCACGCGAAAAAATCCCGCGTTGGGCGTGCGCGCTCGTGTGCGGCGATGCCCGTTGACGAACAACTGCGTAAAATACCAATCGCCTGCTTTGACGTCGGCGATCTCGGCCTTCCAGAGATTCTCGTCGTGCCGCTGCCAGCCGGTTACACGCCGCCCGCCGGTGATCAGCGGCCTTTCATTCGGATAGGCGCAAACGGTTACCGGCCGCTCGGCTGAGCCTGAATGCTCTGACCCCAGGTTCAGCGGCTCGGTTATGGCATACCTCCCGCCGCGCAGATACACGGTGATGGGCTTGTCCTTCGGCGTCTGACTGACCCTCTCAAACGCTCGCGCCAGCGTGCGTACCGGCGATTCGACGTGCGTTCCGTCCGCCGCGTCATCCCCGTCCGGCGAGACATAAAACATCCGCTCGTTTCTGTCGGCGACCAGTTGCGCAAGCAGCGGACGCAGATGATCCGACCAGCGGCGATACCCCTCGGCGTTCAGATGCAGTTGGTCTTCGACAAAGTAGCGAAGATCCGGTCGGCCCTCCTTGTCGAGCAGGAGTGAAGCCGAATCAAAATAATGCACCCGCTCATTCGAAGCCGCCAGCGTCTGAAGCATCGCATTGAACGCGGTATAGTGTTCAGCACGATCCATGCGGGCCCGGCTGATCTTGGTCGCCATTACAACGAGGTGCGTCTGCGGCAGCCGCTGGTGTACCTGATCAACAAGCCGTTTGACATCGTCGGCAATCTCTTCGGCGGTTTTGCCCCAAAACGGGTCATTGTCGCCGGAGTAAAACACAATGACGCGCGGATGATAGGGAAAGATCACCGACTCGGCGTAATGGAGGATATCCGAATAAATCGATCCGCCAAACCCTCTGTTGATTACGGAAAATTCAGGAAAAGACGTTTGCGTCGGCCAGCCGGCAATGCTGGAACTGCCGACAAACAGCACCGCTTCGGACGGGAACCCGTTTTGCTCATCATACCGGCGAAACTGCGCTATCGTTTCTTCCCATCGTTTGGCCGATTCACGATTGACATCCTGTGGTGAGTGTTCTTGCGCCCGTACAAGCGGCACGGCCAACGCCCATCCCATAACGGCTGCCATTCCGATGGCGATCAGCCTGGTGGTCGGATTCATAGTCATCTCCTGATGGTGAAGGATTTATCTTTCGGTCTGGACAAAGACCGCAATTCATAATTATGGGTTTCCAATGAGACAGCCGCCGTGTTCCTTAGGCAGTGCCCTGCGCCATATCGCGTATCATCTGATGCACCTGTCCGACCTGCGGGATGCCGAAAAAGCCGATCTCTTTGACGTTTTCGCGGCGTCGCCCTTTCGAATAGTGCGTGCTGACCTGTCGGTCAAAGATCAAATCGCCGCTGCCGTCGCGAAAGAGACGTTTGTCAATCTGAGCCAACTCGTCCGGCCCAAACGACTGGATATCAATGGACATGCCTTTTGTGATAATGATCGCCCGCTCATTTTGATAAATCTCATTCTCAAGTAATCGCTGAAGGTCAAACGGCAATACGGCGGCGGTATTTAACATCGGTTGTATCCCCTTAAAAAAACAGACATCTCCATTCCAGAAACAGGACAGGCTCTTTCAAGCCGCACGACAGACCCTGTTGCTTCGTACCCGACACGACGAGTATAGCAGACGTCCGATAGAAATCAAGTTTTATCATTTATTGACCCAAATTTCCGTCTTCCCGGTTTAGAGGCCCGCTGTGAGTCGGAAAACAGGCGCTGGACGAACGACCGGATTTGTGGTAAGTTTATCCGTTCATTACAGATTCTTATTGAAAAAGAGCGAATGAGGGGGTAAATAAAGACATCGGAAGTGTCGATAGAAAATCGTAAACCAAGAAAAGGAAGACCGAATGCAGTATCAACCCTCACACAGCGAAATCGCCAAGGCATCGGCGACTTTGGAGCCGCGGCTGCAAGTGCCGTATCAGCGAACGCGCGAAATGACGCTCGATGACTTGCTGCTGGAAAATCGAATCGTCTTTATGATCGGCGAGATATCGTACCGAATGGCCACCGAAGTGATTATGAAGCTGCTGTATCTGGACAACCTCAAACGGGGCGTGGAGATCAGCCTGTACATCAACTCGCCGGGCGGCAGCGTGGACGATACGATGGCGATCTATGACACGATGCGGTTTATCAATTCGCCGGTGGCGACCTATTGCATCGGGCGGGCGCAATCCGGCGCCGCGGTGATTCTGGCGTCCGGGACCCAAGGCCGCCGCCACGCCCTGCCGCATGCCAAGATTATGCTGCATCAGCCCTGGGGCGGCGTCACCGGACAGGCCGAAGACATTCGCATTCAGGCCGAGGAAATCCTCAGAGCCAAAAAGACCATCAACGAAGTCCTGTCCCGCCATACGGGATTGACGCCGGAAAAACTGGCCCAGGAAACCGAACGCGACAAATATATGACCGCCGATGAAGCCAAACAATACGGGCTGATCGATGATGTTCTGGCCGAACACGACGAATCGAAATCCAAAGACAAAAAAACAAAATCTTGAGGACGATATGACGCTGAACAATTCTCTTGTACCGATAGTCATTGAAAAGAGCGGCCGAGGTGAGCGGGCTTATGATATTTATTCGCGTCTGCTCAAAGACCGGATCATCTTTCTCGGCGGCGGTCTGGACGACGACATCGCCAATCTGATCATTGCTCAGATGCTGTTTTTGAGCAATGAAGACAGCGAAGCGGATATTCATTTTTATATCAACTCGCCGGGCGGGGTCATCACGGCCGGACTGGCGGTCTATGACACGATGCAGTTTCTGAGGTGCGAAGTGTCAACCTACTGCATCGGCCAGGCGGCCAGTATGGGGGCGGTGCTGTTTGCCGCCGGCAAAGCCGGCAAACGGTATATGCTGCCCAACAGCCGCGTGCTGCTGCATCAGCCGCTGCTAAGCGGCACGATGACCGGGCCGGCGACGGACATCGAAATCGAAGCCAAAGAAATGCTGCGGCTGCGCAGTCGGCTGTACTCGATTCTGTCGCATCATACGGGCAAGGAACCGGCCAAGATCGAAAAAGACTGCGACCGCAACTTGTGGCTGGAAGCCGACGAGGCGATTGCCTACGGCCTGGCCGACGAGGTATTGCAGAAATCGCCGCATGTCAGCAAAGCCAAGTCCGGCAAGGACAACGACGAAGACGCTTAGCCGTCCATCACCTTCTTCACGCGAAAGGCGTGCCATGATACGATCGGGTTTGATCATAATGCTGCTGCTTGCCGCCGCGGGCTGTCGTAATGAAGTGCAGACGTCGCTCTGGCAGCAGATCAAAAGCCTCAGCGAGGAAAAAACCGAATTGTCTCTGGAAGTACAGCGGCTTGAGCGGGAAAATGCAAAGCTGACCGACCAGGTCAAAACCCTGGCCGCCATGGATCGGGACGAACGACTCGACGTGCTGGCGGGGCCTGAATCCGTCCGCATCGGTCGGCATTCCGGTCTGTACGACAAATCCGGCGCACCAGACGGCACACCCGATACCCTCGTGGTCTATCTGGAGCCGATAGACGCCGACCAGGATGTCATCAAAGCCCCCGGCCGCGTGCGGGTGGAATTGTGGAATCTGGCGGCGGACGCCGACCGGCAGGCGCGACTGAAGCGGTGGGACATCCCGCCGGAGGAACTCAGGTCTCTTTGGGGACGCGGCCTGCTCGGCGCTTATTATCGGCTGCAATTACCGCTGGACGGCATCCTCACAAGCAACGAAAAAGAACTGACCGTTCGGATCCGGTTTACCGATTATCTGACCGGACGGGTACTGACCGATCAAGCAAGAATTGAAAATTAAGAATGTAGAATGTAGAATGTAGAATTGAGTAATCGTTCACCGTTTTTTTTTCAGTTCGACTCATTCGTTTAGGAAAGTAAATGACCATCCGCCCCTTCGGGGCGACAACAGCGCGGCACAACAGCGCGGCGGCGCAAGCCGCCCGATACGGGATGCGAGTATGTTGAACGTTATCCAAGGCGTGGTGTCATCCGGCGGCTCGCGCCGCTCGGCTATTGTACGATGACGCAACGCACCAGCGCGCACAACAGCGCGGCAGCGCGAG
>DSDR01000339.1 GCA_011048645.1 Phycisphaerales bacterium | reverse complement strand
GTTGGGGTCGTCAACGTGGCGGTACCCGGCTGCAAGATCGAACTGTTTGACAAAGACACCTTTGAACGCTACGCCGAGACGGCTCCTGACTGGATGACGAATTTTATCAATGAATATGAAGGGAACCCTTATCGGCATCTTGTTCGTATGGCAAAGATTGCACAACAGTCCGGTGTCATCAAAGGCATTCTGCTGCATCAGGGCGAGTCAAATTCCAATGATCCCGATTGGCCGAAAAAAGTTAAAGGGGTGTATGATAATTTGATCCGGGATTTGAACCTCAAGCCCGAAGAGGCGCCCTTGCTGGCGGGAGAAACCGTCCATGCCGATCAGCAGGGAGTTTGTGCGGAGATGAACAAGATCATTGCCCGGCTGCCCGCTGCCCTGGCCAATTCCTATGTCATTTCATCGGCCGGATGCACAAGTCAGCCCGACCGCCTGCATTTTGATTCAGCCGGTTACAGGGAGTTAGGCAAACGGTACGCCGAAAAAATGCTGGCGCTGCTCGGATACGACAAGTAGCCCTTGCCGGCTGCTGTTGTGTGCTGAACAGGGCGTAAGAGTATTCGGTCGTTTGTTATGAGAATCTGAAAACACACTGACAGAAAACGATGCACAAGGAGGTTTTGTGAAAACCGAGTTTGGAAAACTATCCATTCGTGAAAAAATCGGTTACGGCCTGGGCGATACCGCCTCGAACCTGTTTTTTCAGACCACGATTTACTTTTTGCTGTATTTTTATACGGATGTGTTCGGGATTACGGCAAAGACGGCAGGAACGATGTTTTTGGTCACTCGCATATGGGACGCGATCAATGATCCGATCATGGGGGCGATCGCAGACCGGACTAAGACGCGCTGGGGGAAATTCAGACCGTTTTTGCTGTGGTTTGCCATTCCGTTCGGGGTGATCGGCGTCGCGATGTTTACCACGCCGGAGATGTCCGATGTCGGCAAAATCGTGTATGCCTATGTGACCTATACGCTGATGATGATGGTCTATACGGCCATCAATGTGCCATATTGTGCCCTGATGGGGGTCATCTCCCCCAATCCTCAGGAGCGCACGGTGGTCTCGTCGTTTCGGTTTGTGCTGGTCTTTGTCGCGGCGTTTATTGTCCAGTATGCACTGACCGGCATGGTGATTCGGTTCGGCGGGGAAAAAAACTCACCCGAGGGCTGGCAACTGGCGATGAGTATTCTTTTCAGTGCGGCGACTGTTCTTTTCCTAATCACGTTCTTTTCGACCAAAGAACGTGTGCAGCCCATTAAAGAAGAGAATAACACATTCAAAGAGGATATCACCGATCTGCTGCACAACGGGCCGTGGCTGATGATCGGATGCGCTACGATTTTTCAGCTTGCCTTTGTCTTGATTCGCGGTGGAGCGATTGTTTTTTACTTCGATCACTTTATCCAATCTCAGCAGATCATACTGCTGGGCAGCCCCTACAGTTTGAGTTCAACGCAACTGGCTTCGGCCTTTATGCTCAGCGGAACGGTGTTGACCATCATCGGTGCGATTTCGACCAAGTGGATCTGCAAAATCATGGATAAGCCCAGGGTTTATGCGATACTGTTTATTGTGGCCGGGATCTCAACGGCTTTAGTCTATTACGTCCGTTCGGACAGTCTTCTGTTGTTGTTTGGATTGCAACTGGTGACGTCATTTTGCATGGGGCCGGTGTCCACATTGCAATGGGCGATCTATGCGGATACGGCGGATTATTCCGAATGGAAGACCGGCCGACGCGCCACAGCGCTGATCATGGCGGCTTCTTTATTCGTACTCAAGCTGGGGGTAGCCTTCGGCGGGGCGGCCCTGGGCTGGATCATTGACGGCTATGGCTATGTTGCCGGGACGGTGCTGGATGCGGTTGCGGTCAAAGGGATTTGCCTGAGTATGAGCGTGTATGCAGCTATCCCTGCCCTCATTGCCGGCGGACTGATGTTGTTCTATCCGCTCAGCAATAAAAAAATGCTGGCCATTGAAGTCGATCTGGCTCAGCGCCGTGAGCAAGCGCAACCTAAGCCGGGCGATGTTTCGCAAAGCACAGAATGAAACCCTTTCTATAAGAGACAGATGATATGTCAAAAAAACCTCGACATCTAATCAAAACGATTTACACGGCCGATCCTCGTGCCCATGTTTACAACGGCAAAATCTATGTTTTCCCGTCCCATGATATCGACGCCGGGATTCCTGAAGATGATACGGGCGCTCACTTCGATATGCGCGATTATCACGTCTATTCAATGGATGACCCTGAAGGCGATGTCATCGATCACGGCGTCGCTCTTGATATTAAAGACGTTCCCTGGGCTAAACGTCAGATGTGGTCAAACGATGTCGCGCATAAAGACGGAACATATTATATGTATTTTCCCGCCAAAGACGACAAGGATATTTTCCGTATCGGCGTTGCGATCAGCGACAAACCGGAAGGGCCGTACAAGGCCAGACCCAAGCCGATGAACGGCAGTTTCAGTATTGACCCGTCCACCTTTCGGGATGATGACGGGACGCACTATATCTATTTTGGAGGGATTTGGGGCGGCCAGTTGCAGCGGTATAAGACCGGTCGCTATGAAGATAATGACGCCCTGCGCGGACCCGAAGAACCGGCGCTATGCGCAAAAGTCGCTCGGTTATCCGACGATATGCTTGAGTTTGCAGAACAGCCGCGTGATGTCGTGATTCTCGATGCGTACGGGAACCCGCTGAAAACCAAAGACGAAAATCGGCGATTTTTCGAAGCGGCGTGGATGCACAAATACAACGGGAAATATTATTTCTCGTACTCCACAGGCAATACCCACCTGCTGTGTTATGCGACCGGCGACAGTCCCTACGGCCCGTTTATTTATCAGGGGGTGGTGATGACGCCGGTTGTTGGATGGACAACGCATCATTCCATTCTTGAATTCAAAGGCAAATGGTATTTGTTCCATCACGACAGCAAACTGTCGGGCGGCAAGACGTGGCTGCGGAGTATGAAAATCGTTGAGTTGAACTATCGTCAAGACGGATCGATTGAAACCATAGACGGAAACGCAGATGAATAAATTTGCTCTGTTGGTAAATGATTAAGAGGGAATTCAATTTTACGGAGGTGTCAAATGAATCAACGGTTTGTAAAAAGGGTATCGGCAATCGTCATAACAGGGTTTCTCTGTTTGGCGCAAGGGTATGCGCCCGCGGCGGCTGTGGAGGATTTTCAACCGGCCTCGACCAATCAGCCGGGTCGGCAGTATCCCCAGGTCAACTCCGAAGGTCGCGTCCGGGCGCGCATTGAAGCGCCGCAGGCACAGCGTGTTCTGCTGGATATTGGAGCAGTACGATATCCTATGACCAAAGACTCGGATGGCGTCTGGACCGGCGATTCGGAGCCTCAGGACGAAGGATTTCACTACTATCAGCTCGTGATCGACGGCGCCCAGGTACCGGATCCCGGAAGCATGTTTTTCTATGGCGCCAGCCGTTGGGGCAGCGGCGTTGAAGTTCCTGCCGGAGATCAGGATTTCTATGCCCTTAAGAATGTTCCTCATGGTCAGGTAAGGGAAAACCTGTATTTTTCCAAGGTCACCAACAGGATGCGCCGCTGTTTTGTTTACACTCCGCCGGGATACGACACGGAAACCGATAAGCGTTATCCCGTGCTTTACCTCCAGCACGGCGGCGGCGAAGATGAGACCGGCTGGTCCAATCAGGGCCGTGTGAATTTGATTATGGACAACCTGATCGCCGAAGGCAAAGCCAGACCCTTTATTATTGTGATGGACAATGGGACTTGGACACTGCCGGGCCAAGCCCGACCGCGACGCGGCGAGGGGAGAACGTGGCCTCCCGCGGGCTGGGCGGATACTTTCAAACGGATTCTTCTGGAGGATGTCATTCCCATGATTGACGCCGACTATCGCACGCTGGCCGATCAGCCCCATCGGGCGATGGCCGGCCTGTCTATGGGCGGGATGCAGACCAATGCGATCGCCATGACGAATTTGGACGTGTTCTCGCATATCGGTATCTTTAGCGGGGGCACTGTCGGCGATCCGGCCACAGCCCATGACGGGGCTATGGCCAATGCAGAGGAATTCAACCGGAAAGTCAAACTGATTTTTGAAAGCTGCGGCTCACGGGAGAATCCGGACGCCATACGCGCCCATGTTGAACGACTGAAAGCGGCCGGGATCAATGCCGTCTCTTACGTCTCGCCCGATACCGCCCATGAGTGGCAAACCTGGCGACGCAGTTTTTATCAGTTCGCACAACTTTTGTTCCGGGATGCTTCTGACTCGACAAGCTCCACTCGGGAGCCTGTCGTTGAGCCTGTCCGAATCAATGCCGGCGCCTATGTGCCGTTTACGGATTCAAACGGCAACGTCTGGATGCCGGATCAGGGCTTTACGAGCGGCGCCACCATCGACCGCGATCCGGATACAATCATCCTGGAGACCCGAGATCGGTCTCTGTTTTTGACCGAACGTTATGCGATGGATTCCTTTAGCTGGAAACTTCCCAACGGCAAGTATATCGCCAAACTTTACTTTGCTGAAACGTTTGATGGTATTTACGGCCCGGGTAATCGCGTTTTTTCCTTCACTGTTCAGGGTCAGGAATTCAAGAATTTTGACATATGGGAAGCGGCCGGCGGTCCTTATATTGCTTATATCGAAACGGTTCCCGTGGAAGTGACCGATGGCCGGTTCCGAATCGATTTTGTCAGCCAGATCGAAAACCCGGCCATCAATGCGATTGAAATCATTCCGCAAACCGCGGTTCAGACAAGCGCCGGAGATCAACAGACCTCCTCGCGCGGTGATTCGGTTGCGCCGAATGGAGCATTTTCGTTTGGCGAACCGCCGGCGGGATTCCGCACCGTACGTGAACATATCGCCCACGGCAAAAATGAGATGATCGAATATGACTCCTCGACAGTCGGCACGACCCGCAAAATGCTTGTCTATACCCCGCCGGGGTATTCGACGGACCGCCAATACCCGGTCTTGTATTTGCTGCACGGTATCGGCGGCGATGAGACCGAGTGGCAGCGGTTTTGTACGCCGAACGTGATTCTGGACAACCTGATTGCGGACGGAAAAGCCGAGCCGATGATTATTGTCATGCCCAACGGCCGAGCACAGAAAAACGATCGCGCCGAAGGCAACGTCTTTGCGACTGCGCCGGCCTTTGCCGCGTTTGAAAATGACCTGCTCAAAGACGTGATTCCCGCCATTGAGGCTCGGTACTCCGTGATTGCGGACCGTCAATATCGCGCGCTGGCCGGTCTGAGCATGGGCGGGGGGCAATCGCTGAACTTTGGCCTGGGCAATCTGGATGTCTTTGCCTGGGTCGGCGGTTTTTCCTCTGCCCCCAATACCAAAGCTCCTGCCGAGCTGGTACCCGATCCGGCAAAAGCCAAAGAACAGTTGAGGCTGCTGTATCTCAGTTGCGGCGACCAGGACGGATTGTTTCGCATCAGCCGGAACCTTCACGAGTATCTAAAGGAAAACCAGGTCCCCCATATCTGGAACACAAGCGGCCACGGCCACGACGCGACCGAATGGGGCAATAATCTGTATTTCTTCGTCCAGTATCTATTCCGTTAGGATATGCGGTTAATCATAAATAGATAACGACAAGTGTTTCAGATCAACTGGAGATTTTGATGAATTACAGGACATTTGTATTATGGATTTGTTTGGCAATGGCGTCACTATTGATGATCGCTTGCCGGCAGAGCAATGCTGCCGAATCTTCCCTGGCGGGCCGAACGGATTACTGGGCATTACAGTATCACAAACCCGCTGACCAATGGGTCGAGGCGCTGCCCGTCGGCAACGGCCATATGGGGGCGATGGTTTTTGGGCGCACGGCACAGGAGCGCATCCAGTTTAACGAGGATACGCTTTGG
>DSDR01000292.1 GCA_011048645.1 Phycisphaerales bacterium | reverse complement strand
TGGCGCGGCGAGGTGTTTTTTGTGGATGATAATTTTATCGGAAAGCGACACGCATTAAAAACGGAACTGCTGCCGGCGATGATTGAATGGATGGAACACCGGAACCGTCCGTTCTATTTCAATACGCAAGCCTCTATCGATCTGGCTGATGACGAGGAACTTATGACGCTGATGGTGCGCGCGGGGTTTGACTGCGTGTTTGTCGGCGTTGAGTCGCCGGATGAGACCTGTTTGACCGAGTGCAATAAAATACAGAACACCGGACGCGATATGGTGAACGCAATCAAAAAAATGCAGCGATTCGGGCTGCAGGTTCAGGGCGGCTTTATTGTCGGTTTTGACAGCGACCAGCCGACGGTGTTTGACAGAATGATCGATCTGATTCAGAACAGCGGCATTGTGATGGCGATGGTTGGATTGCTCAACGCGCCGCGCGGAACCAAGCTGTACAAAAAGCTGATGCACGAAAATCGATTGACCCAGCCGCCCAGCGGGGACAATATGGACTGCACGATGAATTTTGTTCCGCGGATGGATGTACACGAACTGCTGGAGGGATATCACAAGGTGCTTGACACGATCTACTCCCAGAAATACTACTGCAAACGCATCAAAATATTTCTGGAAAACTATAACCTCAGCAACACATTACGGCTGAAAATACGCTTTTCAGGCATCAAGGCGCTTGTCAAATCGATGTGGCAAATCGGAATCATCGAGAAGGGAAAACTGCATTATTGGCTGCTGATACTCTGGGCTTTGAAAAACCCCCGGCGACTGCCGCAGGCGGTGCGCTTTTCAATCTATGGGTATCATTTTCGCAAGATGCTAAAAAATTTACGCCCTCAAATCAACGAGCTTGCCGTTACGTCGAATGACCCCGGTACGTTGACGTAACGCAATGACGCGAGGCGGACAAGGCAATCTCATCCGGCTCCTATACAGGGGTCGGATGGTGCAGGATGTCGCAGCAGTATCCGACGGCTTGCGCCGTTCGGCTGTTGTTAGCGGCGGCGGTATCCGGCTCACTTGCGCCGTTCGGCTGTTGTTAGTTTGTTGGCAGCGGTATCCGGCGGCTCGCACCGCTCGGCTTTACGGATCGAGAAAGACAATGTCTTCGGGCACGGCGACGACATCGCGTCGGTCTTTGCCGAGGCGGTCGCGGATTTCGGCGCTGTGTTTGCCGGCCAGCTCGCGTAATTCATCGGCGCTGAGGCTGGTCAGGGCTTTGGCGGCGTCGTTGATCATCACCACCGCGCCGGCCTCAAAGTGTCCTTCGATGCCGATGACGCCGCTGGGCAGCAAGCTTTTGCGTCGGCGCAGGGCGGCCATCGCCCCGGCATCAATGCGCACGACGCCTTCCGGCTCACAGTTGAGGATCCAGCGGGCGCGGTTGGCCAGCTTGCCTTTGGGCATAAACAGCGTGCCGAGCGGTTCGCCGTCGAGGATGCGTCGGATGACATTCGACTCGCGGCCATCAGCCAGAACTATGCGGCAGCCGGCCAGGGCGGCGATGCGCGCGGCGGCGATCTTGCTTTTCATTCCGCCGGTCGAATAGAGGCTGCCCTTTTTTCTGCCGGCGGCTTTTTCGATGTCCGCAGTGATATCCCGAACCAGACGAATGGGTTGAGCGTCGGGACAGCGGCGGGGATCTTTGTCGTACAGCGCGTCGATGTCGGTGAGCATCAGCAGCAAATCGGCGTCGATTTTGCTGGCGACCAGGGCGCTGAGTTTGTCGTTATCGCCAAAGGCCGTGCCGATCTCGGCGGTGGAGATGCTGTCGTTTTCGTTGACAACGGGCACGACGCCGAGCCGAAGCAGGGCCTCGACGGCATTGCGCAAATTCAGATAGGTCTTTCGACGGCTGAGAACCTCGGCGGTCAGCAACACCTGTGAGACGATGATGTCGTGTTCGGCAAAGGCCTTGTGATATTCGTGCATCAGCAGCGGCTGGCCGATGGCGGCGCAGGCCTGCCGCAATTTCAAATCCACCACCGGACCGTTGAGTCTGAGGCGTTTGGCGCCCATCCCGATGGCGCCGCTGGTGACGATGATGACCTGTCGGCCGGCGGCCTTCAGGGCGGCAACCTGTTCGGCCAGGGCGGTAAAATACGCGGTGTTGATGCCGTCGGGCGTACTGAGCGTCGAAGTGCCGATCTTGATGACGACGCGGCTGGATTGTGTGAAATTTCGCATAATTCCATCTAAATTTGTTTTTGTACGAAAAATAATCTTGTATTTTCCAGATTTTAACGTATTATATAAATAGGATAGAATCGCCCAACTTGCGAAGGTGTTTACACCGAAGTGCAACGCGGGCGTTTTTTTTAGACTTTCCAATACTTAGCATGTTCTCTTATTTCAGTTAAATAGACCCCAAATATCCTGTTCTTGATGTCGTTTCGTGTTCGTCTTGTCAGCTTATTGGGGTAAGACTTCCTATCCCTAACATAGTGATGTCGTGCATCCAGATTATCTACCATGGCGTGAAGAATTACACCATAGAGCAAAATATGCTGTCGGATTGCTCTGCTTTTGGAGCGTTCAAGCAGAGACCTTAAAGGGTTAAACCATATATTAAAAGATGTTTGGGGATTTTTGTAGCTATCCAGAAAATGATAAAAGGATTTTATTTTTAATCCCCTATGACTTTCTTCAATAATAGACTCTCCGATAACTTGTTGTTCTGCACGTGAGAGCAATCTGTTTCTTTTTGCTTTGAGAGTGGAAATAAATCGTAAAAGATGCCTTCCCTCTTTCCGTTCAGCCAAATCGACATGAATGCTGTCTTTTTCTAAAACTAACAAACATGCCCAAAAGTTTGCAATAAGATACATTGTATATTCAACTTCAATTTGTTTGGTATCGCTTTGGGAAAATAAAGGGCGAAAATCGTTTTTAGCCAAAGAAATCAACTGTCCAAGAAGTTGGTCGGCAGACTTCAATATCGGGTCGATGTGTTTAGCAACAACTTGCTTTGCAGAGGTAGTTTTTTCTCGTTTTCTCGAAAACTCAGAATATACAAAGTCCAAAATTTTTACAACAAACCCTCCAGACAATGCGGCTGAGAAAAAATGAATCCAGCTCATACGATCTCCTTCCAGCTACATGCGATAGGACTTATTGAGCTTGTTGTGTGTAAAGGGCTTGTCGCCAGCGCCAGTGTAATCGGCGACAATGTGGCCTTTGCCGAGAAGCCGCCATTTGTAGATGAGCAGGCCTTCCATCCCAACCGGGCCGCGGGCGTGGAGTTTGCCGGTGCTGATGCCGACTTCGGCGCCGAGGCCGTACCGGTAACCGTCGGCAAAGCGGGTGCTCGCGTTCCAGAATACGTCGGCCGAATCGATCTGATCCATAAACTGCATCGCGGCATTCCGGTCGTCGGTAACAATAGCGTCGGTATGGCCGGAGCCGTAGGTGTTGATGTGTTCGATGGCCTCTTCGAGTGAATCCACCACGCGAATCGACAGAACCGCGTCGAGGTATTCGGTCTTCCAGTCGTGTTCGTCGGCAACGGCACAGTCGATGATCTGCCGGGTCTTGTCGCAGCCGCGCAGATCGACGCCGTGGGCATTCAGTTCCGTCTTGAGCTTCGGGAGAAAGTCGGCCGCAACCGCCTGATGCACCAGCAGCGTCTCGGCGGCGTTGCAGACCGCGACATACTGACACTTGGAATCGACCGTCAGCTTGACCGCCATCGGGATATCCGCCGCCGCATCGACATAGACATGGCAGATGCCATCGGCATGCCCCATCACGGGGATGCGGGTGTTGTCCATAATGTGCCGGACGAATTCGTTGCTGCCGCGGGGGATGATTAGATCGATATCGTCATCCAGCGCCAACATCGCGGCCACATCGGCCCGCGTTTCGAGCAGTCCCAGCCAGCCGTCAGGCAGCCCTGCCGCGGCCGCGGCCCGGGTGATGGTCTCAGCCAGCACGCGGTTGGTCCGGGCCGCCTCTGAACCGCCCTTGAGCAGCACGGCGTTGCCGCTTTTAAGGCACAGCGAGGAAATCTGCACCAGCGCGTCCGGTCGCGACTCAAAAATCACGCCGATGACGCCAATCGGGCAGGTGACCTTGTACAACTCCAGACTTTCATCCAGTTCCGTTGCGGCCAGGGTCTTGCCGACGGGGTCTTCGAGAGCGATCAGGCTGTCCAGCCCCGCACAGGCTTCGCTGATTTTGTCTTCGTCAAATTTCAGGCGTTTGAGCAAGGGTTTGGATAGATTGTCCTGCTCGGCCTGCTCGATGTCCGCCCGGTTGGCGTGGATAATGGCCTGCGACTGCGTCCGCAAGGCGTCTCGGACGGCCTTCAAGGCGGCGTTTTTCCGCTCGGAAGGACAGGCGGCAAGCTGTCGGGATGCTCGGCGCGCCTGTCGGGCTGTTTGCGCAATTGTCATCGTCGCACTCCTCTGAATCATTTCTTTCAATGTTTCCAAATGTTTCAGTGTATCGGCAATGTGGTTATCAAGCCAGTAAAAACTTTGGAATAAGGGCTTGTCACGACTTGACCGATGCTCTATAATACACCAACTGACTGATGGCCAGTTTGAGAGAGCAAAAATTAAAGATTAAAAAGCAAAATTGAGGATTCGCCCTTTCGGGCGAGCCGTTTTGCGGCCTTTTTGGGAACACTGTAACATTTTTTATAGACTATATTTATGTCGAAATGGAGCCGGTTTTCGGTCAGTTCGAGTATCATAGAGTTTTTACAAATGCGGGCGTAGCTTAATGGTAAAGCTCCAGCCTTCCAAGCTGGCCATGTCGGTTCGATTCCGATCGCCCGCTGTGTCTTAAGGCCGAATGCAAAGGCAGGCCGCTGCATTCGCCTGACGTGCGGCAAACGTTGATTATTCCGGATTTGACAGGGTTGGGAGCGGTGTGTTTTTCAATAAAAGACGGGGCACTTTTCCTGAATACACGCCAGAATCTTGTTGATATTGACCGGCTCGGTGACCACGCCGCCGAAGCCTTGTTTCAAGAGGGCCTGGACCTCTGTTGAGGACAATCCCCCCGCCAGGGCGATGACGCAGCAGTCTTTCAGCTCCTCATTGTCACAGACATAACTGCACATTTCATGGGCGTCAATGTCCGGATTCATCAGCTCCACAAGGATGATGTTCGGACGCATTTTCTGGGCCATCAGGCCGGCGTCAAAGCTGTTTTGGGCAATTTCGACGGAGAAACTGCCTTTGGTTTGCAAATCCCGGGCAAGTTGCCGAGCGACTTCAACTCGACTATCGATTAAAAGTATCCGGATATGCCCTTTTTCCAGCTCATCGGTCGGCATATTATGGGCTTTCATAAACCGAATCAGTTCGCCGGCGGGGATACGGCGATCCCGTGAGCCGGGGATCCGGTAGCCTTTGAGTTGCCCTGAATCAAACCATTTGGTCACGGTGCGGGGCGCAACATGGCAGATCTGGGCAACCTGACCGGTTGTCAATACATCTTTACGCTTTATCATAAGTTTCCCTTTGGCGGCCATAACGCCGAATATGTCTCAGGGTGCATCATGCTCTACAGGGCTTTTCCCTACCCGACGTTTCTCCATTTTCCAATCTGTTTATCGTCTTAAAACGGGACGACTATAACGATTGGATGAGAAAAACGCATTTTCCTGAAACTACAGGCTTTCACATCAGGTTCTACGACCGATAACTTCGATCAGGTGAAAAAAGGGACAGAATCGGGCACATCCGGCGTTGAAACGGTGGCGTAATGGGGGAAATCATTCTGTAAGGGCTTTATGAGAGGCGGGCACGGCCCACCCTGCCGAGCTATCATGTGGACTAAAAAAAATGAGCGGGCAATAAATCTATTGCCCACTCTCTTGAAGTTGTCATCCGTTCAATAATCCATATCTGACGCCTGCAGGCCAATCGCGGGCGCATCGATGCTGTCCGCTGTTAAAGCGATTCGCGTTTTCTGCGGATGGTCGCCAGGCTGCCCAGTCCGAGCAACGCAAGGGTTGCCGGCTCCGGAACGTAG
>DSDR01000137.1 GCA_011048645.1 Phycisphaerales bacterium | reverse complement strand
CCCCAGGACAACGCTGTCAACCACCGTATCCCCGTCCTGAAGCGGCCCAAAGGCCAGTCGGCCGCAAGCCGGCAGAGATCGCCTGAAAAGTTCCCCAACGATTCGCTCGGCATCCCGTCCGCAGAGGGCCACACTGGCGATTGCCGCCGCAGCGCCGCCCGTCAGCACGCTGACGCTCAGCGGCGGCGAAGACATCGTCGATATGTGGTATTGTGTGTCCATCGATAAACAATACTCCAAGTTCCTGCTCTTGAAAAGCTTATTTCTTTTCGCTTTTCATTGAGTTTTGTCCGTAATCAGGTACAATAGGAATGAACCGTTAAGCGTCTGTACGTACAAAACAGGCGTAATGGAAAAACCGTAATCACTGCCGCCGGAGGCGTCCGGCAATATAAAATGAAAGGGTACAATGGTGAAGAAAGAGCAAATGATCAGGCTGTTCATCGCGTTGAGTCTGTGTCTGACGGCGATTGTCACGGCGCAAACCCAGGAAGAAAAAGACTATCTGGCGATTTTGCTCGAAGGCAAAAAGATCGGTCACGCCGAGCACACCCGTTCCATCGAAGGCGCCAAAGTGACCACGAGCGAACGTTTAACGATGACACTGGGGCGAGGCGGACAGGCGGTCAAAATCGAATCCACCGAAATCCACTACGAAACCCTCGACGGCAAACCGCTGGGCTTTGAGATGCGGCTCAATATGAGCGGCATTGAACAAACCCACATCGGCCAAATCGCCGACGGCAAAGTAACCATCACCACCGAAGCCATGGGACAACAGCAGCAGGTTGTGATGGACTGGCCCGCCGGGGCGCTGCTCAGCCAGGGAATGCGGCTGCAACAGGAGCAGCACGGGCTGGCCGAAGGGCATACGTATGAGGTTGAAATCTTTCGTCCTGATATGCGAAGGGCAATCAAGGCGTCGGTTCAGGTCGGCGCCAAAACAAACGTGGACTTGTTCGGACGGGTGGTGGAATTGACCGAAGTGAAAGTGACCATGCATGTGCCCGGCCAGCCGATTACCGTGACCAGTTACGTGGACAACGAAACAAAAGCCCTCAAAAGTCTCGTGCCGATGATGGGCATGACCCTCGAGATGATTCAGTGCGACAAGGCGTTTGCCCTGCGCGATGACGATGTGGTGGACTTCCTCGATCGGCTCAGCATTAAAAGTCCGGCCGAGTTGACCGACATCGGGCAAAAAGCGTCGATTCAATATGAATTGACGCCGACCTGTGAGGGGCCGTTGACCATTCCGTCCACCTCCAACCAAACCGTCAGGAAGGAAAACGGACGGATCGTGGTCGCCGTTCAGCCGGCAGCGCCCGCGTCGGACACGACCCTGCCGTATAACGGCGATGACGCCGAAGCGCTGGCGGCGATGAAGCCGACTGAATACCTGCAAAGCGACGACGAAAAAGTTCAGGAACTGGCCGCAGCCGCCATCGGTTCGACCACCGAAACGCTTAAAGCCGCTCGTCAGATCGAATCGTTCGTGAACGGCTATATTACCACCAAAGACCTCTCTATCGGATACGCCTCGGCCGCTGAAGTGGCGCAAAGCCGCCAGGGTGATTGCAGCGAACATGCCGTGCTGGCCGCGGCGATGTGCCGAGCAGTCGGCATTCCGGCACGGGTTGTTTGCGGCGTGGTCTATGTCGATTCCTTCATCGGCCAAAAGAGCGTCTTCGGCGGCCACATGTGGACGGAAGTTTATGTCGCCGGTCAATGGCTTGGCCTGGACGCCACCCGGGCGCCCGACGGCTTTGGTCCAGGGCATATCTCACTGGCCGTCGGCGACGGCAATCCCTCAGATTTTTTCAGTCTGGTCAATACGCTCGGATGTTTCAAAATCGACAAAATCACCGCCAATGCGAAAACCGAAAAAGCTGAAAACTGAAAATCCGATTTCTTCTCGACAGTTCCTCAAGGCCGGTTTTGAACCGTTTGTATCCGACCAGCAAAAAGGACTGCCCGACAGTCCGGTCGAAACATCACCGCCCAAGGGAGCCGAATGGATTGTTCTGCCGTCGTCTGATACACTGACGTGCGGCGATATGCCGGTGCGAACGGCTATCGAGCGGCGCCGCAGCCGACGTCGTTTCGCCGCAGCGCCGATGACGCTCGATGAGCTGGCGTATGTGTGCTGGACGACGCTGGGCATACAGAAGATTTTCGGCGCCGGACGGGCGGTCTTTCGCACCGTTCCCTCGGCCGGGGCGCGCCACGCGATTCAGCTTTATGTCGCCGTCGGAAATGTCCGGGAACTGCCCAAAGGCCTGTATCGGTACCGGGCGACGGATCACGCATTGGTCGCACTGAAAACCGATGATGCGATTTTGGAAAAGACCGCCCAGGCCTGTTTCGACCAGCACTGGATGGCGCAGGCCGCGGCAGTGCTGATTTTTTCGGCAGTGCCGTATCGCATGGAATGGCGCTATGGCCCGGCCTGGCCCAAGTTAATCGCCCTTGACGCCGGCCACGCCTGCCAGAATACGTATCTGGCCGCCGAATCCATCGGCGCCGGGGCGTGTGCGGTGGCGGCGTATGACCAGACACAGATGGATCAGCTCGCAGGACTGGACGGAAACGATGAGTTTGTCATTTATCTTGCCGCTGTCGGCAAGGTTTGAATCCATATCGAAACGGTAAAGGTGAAAGGACACAAATGAAACTGCCGAAATTTTCGATGGGCATCGGCGATCGGTTCGGCTGTCAGGGCGTCGCTCAGTTGAAGGCGATGCGGCTGGCGCAGGCCGAGGGCATTGACGTCACACCGGTGTGGAACAAGTCATACCGCGAACACAGCATCATCGGCACTCAGCCGACGGACGTACGTCGCCAGGCGGATGCGGCTGTTGCGGCGCTGCAGTGGGACAGGCCGTATTTTGTCGATGCCGACCATGTGCACCTGAAGACCATCGACGGATTTCTTGAGTGCAGCGACTTTTTCACGCTGGACGTGGCCGAGGCCATCGAACAGGCGGCGCCCGATGACGACATCGAAGCGTTTTGCCGTCGGAATGAACGCTTCATCGGAACGCTTGAGATTCCCGGACTCGATGCGCCTTTTACCGTGACCAGACAGGACATCAAACGCATCGCCGACAAATTCCTGTTCGCCGTCAAAGAAGCCGGACGCATTTATCGCCGTATTCTTGAGCAAAGGCCCGCCGATGCGTTCGTCACCGAAGTCTCCATGGACGAAACCGATATTCCTCAGTCGCCGGCGGAGATGTTCTTTATTCTGTCGGCGATTGCCGCCGAGGGCATTCCCGCCCAGACGATTGCCCCGCGGTTCAGCGGACGCTTCAACAAAGGCGTCGATTACGTCGGCGATCCGGCACAGTTCGAGGCTGAGTTTCGGGCTGATATAGCGGTCATTGCCCACGCCGTCAAGACCTTCGGCCTGCCGGACAACCTCAAGCTCAGCGTTCATTCCGGCAGCGACAAATTTTCCATCTACCCGGCCATTCGGCGAGCGATGCGGGATTTCAATGCCGGCGTGCATCTCAAGACCGCCGGCACCACCTGGCTGGAAGAATTGATCGGCCTGGCCCTGGCCGATGCGGAGGGGCTGGACTTGGCCAAAGCGATTTATGCCGAGTCGCTGGCGCACTTCGACGATCTCTGCGCACCCTATGCGGCAGTGATTGATATCGACAAGACCCGACTTCCGTCTGAGCAAACCGTCGCTGATTGGGATGGACAGCGGTTTGCCGCCGCACTGCGCCATGACCCGACCTGCGACGACTACAATCCCGATTTTCGCCAGCTCATCCACGTCGGCTACAAAATCGCCGCTCAGATGGGAACGCGCTATACCGACCGGCTCACACGCTTTGCCGAGCAGATCGGCCCGCACGTAACCGACAACATCTATCGTCGGCACATTCTGCCGGTCTTCGGCGCAGCGTAAGCGACTTGCCTGAGAAATAAGGATCAGCGGTCAGTCCGAAAGCCCGTTTTTGTGGACCGCGCCGCGGTGGCCTTGCATCTTCAGAAACCCTTTGGCCCAGACCACCGCCCCGGAAACCACGACCACCAGGATGTAAACCAGCAGCGCATAGCGCGTGCGAATCTGGCTCATTGTGATGCCGATCAGGGCATACATCCCCGCCAGTGCGTAGCTCAGGGCGACGGTGTGTTTCAGTCCAAGCCCGCGGTCGATAAGCTGGTCGTAAATATGCCCCCGGTCGGACACCATCAGCGGACGGCGGTTGATCAGCCGCCGTACCAGCGCGGTGGCGGTATCGAGAATCGGCAGCCCGAAAATCACAATCGAGGCCATCCACCAGCGGGGAATCGTCTCGGCAAACAGGATCATCAGCGCCGCGGTGACAAACCCCAGCAGCATACTGCCCGCATCCCCCATAAAAATCTTGGCCGGGTGGCGATTAAACGGCAAAAATCCCAGCACACCGCCGACCAGACTCAGGCCTATAATAATGCGCACCGGATCGCCGACCTCGCTAAAACCCCACGTCGCCAGATGCATCGATAAAATCAGCATTCCGATGGTGATAATCGCCGTCACTCCGCCGCACAGCCCGTCCAGCCCGTCCAGCAAATTCAGCGAATTGGACGCCCCCAATACAAAAAACACCACCACCATCGCCCCCAGTGCATAATGTACAGGATCAGGCAGTGTCAACCCCAGCGGTGTCGCAAAATAGGTCAGATTCGGCAAAATCCCCACGGCAATCAGCGCCCCGGAAGCGATAAACTGCCCGAGCAGTTTCTGCCACGGACGGATATCCAGAATATCATCCACCAGCCCCACAAAACACGCCACCGCACCACCGGCCAGAATACCCAGCAGCCGAGATAACACTTGACCGAACGAAGTGAAGTCCTGAATCAAGACGATGCCGGCCAGTATCCCGACGGTCAGCCCCACCAAAATCCCGATGCCGCCCAGATAGGCGACCGGTTCCTTGTGAGTCTTGACAAAATCGTCCGGCTTATCCACAATATCCAGCCGGATGGCGATCTTCTTGCACAGCCACGTGGCCGCCAGCGCAAAGATCCACGCGCTGACCAGCACCGGCCAGAAACGAAATGTCCAACTCACAGGCCGTTCCGGCCCGACAAAGTGTTCGAACAGCATGATAGCGACCTCCTCAGATTGTATCGGCGAGTCATTGTAGCGGGCTTAACCGCCGATGTCCACCGATTCATTTTCCGGATGGAAAAAATCCTGTGAATTGCGCTTGACCTGCCGTATAATAATGACGAAATATGAGGGAATCATTAACGCGAGTGATCAAACAATGAATGTATTGCTGACTTCAGTGGGGCGCCGCGGCTATCTGGTGCGTTACTTCAAGGACGCACTGGCAGCGGATGGTCAGGTATGGGGAGCTGACAACAGCCGTTATGCGCCGGCCTTTGCCTATTGCGACCATCGCGTCATCATCCCGGAAATCACCCATCCCGATTATCTCGACCATGTGCTCGAATTATGTCGGATTAACAAGATTCAAATCGTCATCCCGCTGATTGACCCTGAACTGGATATATTATCGGCCTTTCGAAGCGAATTTGAGCGGCATGATATCCTGCTGCTGCTCTCACCAGCGCAAACCATTGAAACAGCCTCAGACAAATATCAGACATGGCAGTTTGCCCGACAGCACGGCATCGCCGCGCCGCAGACCTTTATCACCATTGCAGACGCCCTGTCGCATATTGATTCCGGCACGGTTCAATGGCCGCTGCTGGTCAAGCCGCGACGCGGCAGCGCTTCGATGAATCTGACGTACTGCGCCGACAAAATTCAGTTGGAAGGAGCATTCGAGGCCTGTCCGACCCCGATGATTCAGGAGGTCGTCAAGGGCGCTGAATACGGGTACGATCTGTTTGCCGATGCCCGCTCGCGCCCGATCAGCGTCTATTGCAAGCGGAAGCTGGCGATGCGCGCCGGCGAAACCGACAAGGCCGTCAGCACAAACAATCCGGAACTGATCGAGTTCGGCAAAACCCTCCTGGAACACCTCAACCTCATCGGCCCGGCGGATGTGGACGTGAT
>DSDR01000375.1 GCA_011048645.1 Phycisphaerales bacterium | reverse complement strand
GCCAGTTCATCGGCGTCCAGCCAGCTTGACGCATACACCAGGGCTTTGTCAAAGACATAATCGCTGACGTAGCACTGGCCGTTTTTGAGTCGGTCGCGGCGTAACTGCGCGGCGCTGCTGGATAAAAAAAACAACTCCGAATCAAGCGCCACATTTCGATCGCCGGCATAGACATCCGCCAGATAGGGATTGTCGTCATATCGTTCGCGAATCAGCGTCGCCCTGAGCCTGTCGGCCAGTCGTGCGGCCAGTGTGGTTTTGCCCACGCCGATCAGGCCGGCAATCGAAATCAACTGCGGTCGGGCCGGGTCGCGATAATAATCTCGACCGTTCAGCCGTTCGTATAACTGCGCCGCCGTTCGATCAAGAAGCGGATGCATCGCATCGCCGTTCAACTCACAAAGCCCTTTCAGAACGAAAGAACGCAGATGCATCTGCGGGTGCGGCACGGTCAAATCCGGCGTTTGAACGATTCGATTGCCGTACAAAAGCAAATCCAGATCAATCGTTCTGGGCTGCCAGCGATTGCCGCGCGTTCGTCCCAGCCGCTGCTCAATGTCCTGCAAAACCGTCAGCAGTGCCGTCGGCTCCAGCGTCGTCTCAACCTGCGCAACAGCATTGAGATACATCGGCTGTTCAGAATCGGCCAGCGGCACAGTCTCGTAAAACGAACTGGCCTGCATCGCCGCAATCGACGAATGGGCCTCCAGCGCCTCCAGCGCCGCACCTAAATTCGCCGCACGGTCGCCCAGGTTCGATCCCAAACCGAGATAGACAATCATTGTCATAAAACCGGCCTTTCAGGGCCGTAATGATCATAAACAATCAAGCGATTCCATCCGTTTCATCGCGTCAGCCACCTTGTCGGGATGATTAAACGCGCTCAGTCGGAAGTATCCTTCCCCGGCCGCCCCGAAGCCGACGCCGGGCGTGCCGACCACGTGTGCCTTATTCAGCAATCGGTCGAAAAACTCCCACGAGCCAACGCCGTCGGGCGTCTTGAGCCAGACATACGGGGCGTGCAGACCGCCATAGACCGACAGCCCCAGCGCTGTCAGAGCATCGCGCATCATTTTGGCATTGCCCATATACAAATCAATGACCCTGCGAATCTGCGTTTGCCCTTCAGGAGTATAAACCGCCGCTGCGGCAGCTTGCGTAATATAGCTGACGCCGTTGAACTTGGTGCTCTGCCGGCGGTTCCATATACCGTTCAGCTCCACCGCCGAGCCGTCTTTCTTGTAGGCGACAAGATCTTTCGGAACAACCGTAAACGCACACCGCACACCGGTAAAGCCGGCCGTTTTGGAAAAACTGCGAAACTCAATCGCCGCCTTTTTGGCGCCCTCGATTTCATAAATTGACCGGGGAATCGTCTGATCCTGAATGAATGCCTCGTAAGCGGCGTCGTACAGAATAATCGCTTTGTTGGCGATGGCGTAATCCACCCATTTTTTCAGTTGTTCCCTCGTCGCCGTTGCGCCGGTCGGATTATTCGGATAGCACAAATAAATCATATCCACCGGTTCTTTGGGCAGTTCGGGCACAAAATTGTTTTCGGCGGTGCAGGGCATATAGACAATGTTGCTGTAACGACCGGCCTGGTCAGCCTGACCGGTGCGCCCGGCCATAACATTGGTATCAACATAGACCGGATACACCGGGTCGGTCACCGCCACCGTATTATCAACCGAAAAGATTTCCTGCAAGTTGCCAGTGTCGCATTTGGCGCCGTCACTGATAAAAATCTCATCCGGCGAAATGTCCGCCTGACGCGCTCGATAGTCATGCTCGACAATCGCCTCGCGCAAGAAAGCATACCCCTGTTCCGGGCCGTACCCGCGAAACGTCTCGGCTGAAGCCATCTCATCAACCGCCTTGTGCATGGCTTCAATGATTGCCGGCACAAGCGGCTCGGTCACATCCCCAATGCCCAGACGAATGATATTCACATCGGGATCGGCTTTCGAAAAAGCGGCCACACGCCGTCCGATTTCGGGAAATAAATAACCGGCTTTAAGCTTTAGAAAATGTTCATTGACTGAAATCATTCCGTCATGCCTCTCTGCTTAAAATTAAAAATGTTCACGAATATATCTGACGGCGTTATTGAAAATCGTCATGCCGTCGCCGAATCCTTCACGTTCTTTCAGCCGCGTCCAGTGCGGATGCTGCGTCAGGCGGACAAACCGCTCCGGATGCGGCATCATTCCCAACACACGCCCGGTCGAATCGGTCAGCGCGGCGATATCGTCCTGCGAGCCGTTGGGATTGACCGGAAACGGACCGGGGCGACCTTCGGCATCGACATAACGAAACGCCGCATACCCCTCATCGGCCAATCGCGCAAGCGTCGCCGCATTGCGAGCGACGATTTTACCTTCTCCATGAGCTACCGGCAGATAGATCCGACGCGCCGGGTCGATAAAGACACACCGCGGCGAACCGGGCTGCAAATAGACCCAGCGGTCTTCAAATCGACCGCTGTCATTGTCCGTCAGCGTTACCGGATAATCGGCTGCGGACGTTTGCGCGTCGCCGTTCAGCGCCGGCGCCAAACCGGTTTTTATCAGCACCTGAAACCCGTTGCAGATACCGAGAATCAGTTTGCCCTGCTCAACAAACCGGTGCAGCAGGTCGCTGAGATGATGCACAACCTGATTGGCCAGAATCTTGCCCGCCGCCACGTCGTCGCCGTAGCTGAACCCTCCGGGAAAGACCAGGATATGCACGCCGTCCAGCAGCGTCGGCTCGGCCATGAGCCGATTGATGTGGATTCGCTGCGGCTCGGCTCCGGCCAGACGCAGCGCGTGTTCGGTCTCCAGATCGCAGTTAATCCCCGCCGCCCGCAATACAATTGCTTTTACCTGTTCCATCAATATTCCTTATCCTCAAAAAATCAAAGATAAAAAATCAAAAAGCAAAATGACAAATCAAAATATAAAAATGACACAGATGTGCCTCATATTTGATTTTTATAATGTCATTTTGATATTTGCATTTTGATTTTGAATTTACAATGCCAGGGGTTTTTGCCAGGCCGCTTTCAGCGTGTCCAGCGGTTGGTCGATGACCGTTTTCTGCTTTTGATCGGCGATCCGAAGACGTTTGTCTTCAACGACGCGGCCGATCTGACCGAACGGCAGATTGAGCATCAACTCGGCAAACGAATGATAGCTGTCCGGCGTTACTTCCACAATATAACGGCTGCTGGACTCGCTGAAAAGCTGAGCCGCCGTTTGCGTGCAGTCGTCCGACAGGGGCAAACCGCGCAGGTCGGCCTCAATCCCCAGCCCGCCGGCAAACGCCATCTCCGCCAGCGCTGCGGCCAGTCCGCCCTCCGAACAGTCGTGGCAGGACCGAACCAGCCCCTTGTCAATCGCGGCACTGATGCGTCGGGCCGTTTCGGCGGCGGTCTTGATATCGACTTTCGGCACGCTCGACCCAAGCTGATTGAACAGGCGATAATAATGCGAGCCGCCCAGTTCATTTTTGGTCAGTCCGACGATAAACAGCAGATTGCCCGCCTCTTTAACATCCATCGTTACGCAGCGATGGACATCTTCCACCAGCCCGATTGCACTGATCAACAGCGTATGCGGAATCGAAACACGCCGACCGTCATCAGCAACAAAGGCGTTGTTCAGCGAATCCTTGCCGGAAATAAACGGCGTACCGTAACCGACGGCGCCGTCATAACAGGCCTGACAGGCCCGCACCAGCGCGCCGAGCGTTTCGGGGTCATTGCAGTCGCCCCAGCAGAAATTATCCAGCAGTGCAATGCGATCAAACCGCGCACCGACACAGACCAGATTGCGAACCGCTTCGTCAATTCCCGCCAGCGCCATCCAATACGGATCGATATCGCCGTAACACGGATTCATCCCGCAGGCGACGGCAAAGCCCTTGTCGCTGTCGAATTTCGGCCGCAGCACCGCCGCATCCATCGGCCCGTCATTGGCGATACCGCCGAGGGGCTTAATGACGCTGGCGCCCTGCACTTCGTGGTCGTACTGTCGAATGACCCATTCTTTGGACGCGATATTGTAAGAACCGAGCAGTTTCAGCAGATCGTCGCCGTAATCGCTTTTGACTGGAATTGCCGGCTCGACGCCCGCTCGGATGTGCCACACAGCCTTGCGCTGATACTTGCAAATTCCCTCGTGCAGAAAATCCATATCCAACTGCCCGACCTGAGACCCGTTGTAGCGCAGCGTCAGCTTCTTATCATCCGTAAACCGCCCGATTACGGTCGCCTCCACATCCTCGGCGGCAAAAATCGTCAAGATCGCATCCACTTTATCCGGACTGACCGCCAGCACCATTCGCTCCTGCGCCTCGCTGATCCAGATTTCGGTATAAGACAAGCCCATATATTTGAGCGGGACTTTCTCCAGATCGACCTCAGCGCCCAATTCAGCCCCCATCTCGCCGACGGCGCTGCTCAATCCGCCCGCCCCGCAGTCGGTAACGGCCTCATACAGACCGGCGTCGCGCGCCTGAAGAAGCGTATCGAGCATCTTCTTTTCGGTAATGGCATTGCCGATCTGCACGGCGTGCGAAAAAATCGTCTCGTGTTCGTGCGTAATCTCGCCGCTGGAAAAGGTCGCTCCGTGAATGCCGTCGCGTCCGGTTCGCCCGCCGACCACCACGACAAAGTCGCCGCTGCGGGCCTGCTTGAAACATTTATCCCGCGGCATAATCCCGATACTGCCGCAAAAAACCAGTGGATTGGCCAGATAGCGGTCATCAAAATAAATCGCCCCGTTGACCGTCGGAATCCCCATCCGGTTGCCGTAATCGCGCACGCCGGCGACAACCCCTTTCATCACACGCCGGGGATGAAGCACGCCCTTGGGCACGTCTTGTATCTTCATATCCGGCCGCCCAAAGCAGAACACGTCGGTGTTGGCGATGGGTTTGGCCCCCAGCCCCGTGCCCATTGAATCGCGGATGACCCCGCCGATACCGGTCGCCGCCCCGCCGTACGGATCCAGGGCCGAAGGACGATTGTGCGTCTCGACCTTAAAGCAAAGGGCCGCATCCTGATCGAATTCAATCACGCCGGCATTATCAACAAAAACCGAGATACACCAGTCTTTATTGAGGTCTTTGGTGGCCTTAAAGACCGTCTCTTTGAGCAGATTGTCAAAGTGGACAGACTGACCGTCCAAATCCATATCCACGCTGCTTTTGAGCGTCTTATGGACGCAGTGCTCGCTCCAGGTCTGGGCCAGCGTCTCCAGTTCCACGTCCGTCGGCTCGCGTCCGATGGTGCGATAATAGTCCCGAATTGTTTGCATCTCACGCAGATTCAGGAACAAATCCTTTTCTTTGCTCAAATTGACCAGCGCCTCGTCATCCAAATCGCGGATGGGAATTTCGATCAGATTCAGTTCATAGGGCCGGGTATGCGGACTGGGCGGCTCGGCGTCAGCGCCGTAAATCACCTCTTCAATGCAGTCATTGGCCAGCACACGACGGACAATCATATCCCGCTGCTCCGGCGTCAGCGCCCCGAACAGCACAAACCGACGGGCCGTACGCACCGATTCGACCGCACCGGCGCCCATATCCTTCAGCGCCGCCCGAACCGACTCGGCCACCGGATCGGTCACGCCGCTTTTCAAATGCACCTCCACCAGCGTCATCGGACGCTCATCGCCCGGAACCTCCTGACGCCCGATGTAATACGTCTGACAGACCGGATCGGCCAGCAGTTCACGCGCAACCCGCTCGGCAAACGCCTCGTCAAAATCCGCTTCGATCAGATACACCCGCGCCGACTGGACCGCCTCGACGGACGCGATTCCAAGCTGGCCAATATCCTCCAGCACCGCCGTGCCGTGCACATCATCAAACCCCGTTTTGGGCGTGATTTCAAACCGCCATTGTCTCACAAGTCATTCCTTTTCCAACACTTAGTTAAACCCCGAAGAAGCGTTAAGTCACTTAGCCGGAACTAAAACCGACATTTTACACCAGATCAACCCGTTTCTCAACCAAAACCAACAACAATAGCCGAGCTGCGCAAGCGGCCGGATAACG
>DSDR01000207.1 GCA_011048645.1 Phycisphaerales bacterium | reverse complement strand
TAAACGCTCCACTGGCGCGGGTTGACCCTTCGGCCATTCTCCTAGTAACGACAGGTGCCAAAAACCAATCCAGCTGATGAGGAAATAGGCTGTGTATTATGACCACCGAAGCGCCAAGAAGGGCTGCGAAAGAAAACATAAACAATTGCCTCCGCAGGTCATATTCGTCATCAATACAGTGGATAATCGCATAAAACAAACACCAATAGATTGCCAGTTTCAGCATATCGCGGATATACAGGATTCGTTCATAAGAAGCCGCTTGACGCGACCCGAAAAACGTCGCCACCAGTGCAATCATCACAAAACTCGTAATCGTCCAGAACGCATAACCAAAGCGAAACGGCACGCCTTCCATCAGATTGCGGCGGAACAAAACCACTAAGAACAGAAAAATACAAAACACATCATCCGCGCCGGCCCCCAAAGGCAAAAACCCCCGACTGGCCCACCACCCGTGAGGATAACAAAACAAGATCGGCCAGATCAAAAACGATCCCCATTTGGGCTTGGCGATGATGATCAGCAAAAACGCTGCAAACGCCAATAGCATCAAAATTGTCATAATCCCGTCTCTTCTCTTTTCAAATCCGTAAGGGTTGTCTTATCACTAAATGGGATTGTACCATCCTGTATCCTTATGGTGCAATCGGATTATTCCGAGTCCACTGCCGCATCTGCTGAGCCAGATTTAGCGCATGATTCGTGCGTCCCCGACTTTCCTTCCACAGGAAAAGCCCGTCCGTACCGATCCAAAGCTCGGCCCGATCAAGAATCTCATCAACAAGAAACAGCGGCAAATGCGAATGGGTTGGATTCGTCTTGCTCGTGTCGATATAGGCGCCGACAATTTCATAAGGGTACTTGATATTACGATGGATGGCCGCATCGTCGTAATACGTATGCTCACTGATTCGGTACCGCCCCATGGGGGCCATCAGATTATAAGGATGATCCAATAAATTGCTCCCTGCCGGAAAAATAAAATCGATCTTGCCGATGGATGCAATGACCGTTTGAATCGTCGAATTCAAAATGTCCAAATCCCGACGGGAAAAATTTCGCTGTTCCTTGATCACCGCTTTCAACGGCGAATCTCCGTAAGGCTCCGTGTCAAGAGCGATAAAACCCACCTCAAGGGCCTCGGCCTCAGCCCGCAACTGCTCAATCTGCTGAATATAATAATCCGAACGATACAAAGTGCTTTCGCGGGTATCGCGCGTCCGCCACGAAGGCCACAAATTTCGCGCCAACACGACGGGAACCTCGTACTGACGGCACAGACTAACTGCGTGGGGCAGCATCGGTTCCGCCTTGGCGTATTGATGAAGCACACAATCATAAGGATGCAGACGTTTCATAATTACATGCGTCACCAAACCCGATGACAGTGCCGTCTCCAGAGCCTCCGGAGAATCCGTATAAATATTGTGAGTCCAAAAAATCATAGGTCGATCAAGCGGCTTAATCGTAACCGAACCCTTAAAATTCAGTTTCAGGGACTGTGAACCGTTAAGATCAAACTTCAGATTTGAAATTATACTTGAACCCAACTCAAATCGACCATGCAGCCCCGCCAGCAGCACCGTATGACTCTGTTTCAGAGAATGCTGTACGGCAAACGCTGTTTCAAAGGTGTGATTATACGTTGAACTAAAATCAAGCGTCAGTAGAGAATCGCCGCGCACGGTAATTGTATTTCCGGCGGACTGAAAAATGGCACGTTCCGTATCGTGAGAAACCTTGTAAAAAGGCAAGTTGCTTTCAAAAGTCAGCGTGCCAAGAAGCGCTTTATCCTGGAAGTTCAATCCTTGATAAATTTTTAATTCACCCGGCGCATATTCAAATCGCGAACCGGTCGTCTCAACCAGAAAAGCCCCGTTGCTTGTATAAACTGATTCAATGAGTCCTCTTTCCTCAACAGGAGCGTCCGGCCTGGCTCTGCCCGGACTCATCCCCGAACCGCCCGATGAACCGCTGCTCGGCGTCGAAGCCGTCCCGCCGGCATCGCCGGAATCCCCGGACGCGCCCCCTTGTCCCGACGACCCGCCCGAAGCCGAAGCCGACCCCGTCGAATCGCCTGCCGATGAGGCCGATGCCCCCGACAGCAGCGACTCCGACGAAACCGCCCCGGCCGCGACATGACCGGACGCAACCGGATTGACAGGCGCAGAAGAAGTCGGCGACGAAGATGGTGTATCCAAAAGAGTAATCTTATCCAAAATATCGCGCCATTCAGCCCCCCCCGCCTCCGCAGACAACGACGCTCCCTCGACGGCCTTGTGCTCCGGCCTCGCGGCCGAGACGGCCTGCGCCGAATCGCCGCTCGCCCGCGGCGTATCAGCCCCGGCCGCGGCCGACGAATCCGCCGCCGCAGCAGCCGACGGCGCCTCCGGCCAGCAAACCACCATCGCCACGCCCCCGGCAAAAACGAGCATAAAAGAGACTGCCGCGATATTGAATATCTGATAGCGAGTCATTGTCTTATCTCCCAATATCCAGACTGATTATACCGCCAACCCCACCTCTAAAACATACAAAATATTTATATTTTTTGCCGCGTTTTGACAAATTTTCAGCAATTTTTCAATTCTAAAATCACCACCCGAAACCCCGTTTTCAGCGCATTTCCGGCAGGTAACCAAATATCACGATCAAACCCATCCGAATCATCTCGATCCGCCCCGAACGCCGCCCACCCCAGCGGATTCACGGAAAACAGCCCATAATCACGCACATGCCAAAAAAACGGACGGCCTAAACTGTTGCCAAGCGGCTTGATACCCACCAGAACCGCCCCTTGTCCTTCGCCGGCCGCCAGACACACCCACGAATCCCGCGTCCCCCAAACCGCCGCCGCGCCGCGCTTTCCGGATGCACTGTAAAACCGTCCCCGCCCGCCTTTTTCCCGCAAATCATCGGCCAGCCGCAGCGCAAACATCCCCTCTTTGGTATCGCCGAATCGCACCGCCTCGACCGCCTCCAGTCGACTCTCAAAATCGATGAAAAACCCGTCTTGAACCCCAAAAAAACGCATTTTTCGTCGTTCTTCCAGCAGCGTCACGCCCCGTCGGTCCACCCAATGCAGCACCGCCTCCAGCGTCGCCGACCGCCCCGCATCATCAACGCCCCGAGCTACAAAATCGACGTGGCGAATCTGCGGCAACGTCCCCCGATTACCCCAAAAATCCACTCCGTTCACATCGCCGTAGGCAAAAAATAACCCCTGATGATGCGGATGATCGACCGACACCGACCCGTCAACAGGTCGCGTCAATGCCCGCCCCGACGGCAAACACAGCGGCGCAATATACGGCTTGGCCAGTTCCGGGGCATAGCAATAAGCCGCCACAGGCCGACCGTCCAGCAGGACAACCACTTGATTGGGGTCTTCTTTGAGCGAAAAACAGACCTCCGCCGGCCGCACATCCTCGGCCGCAACGATACTTTCAAACCGCTCAAGCACGGCCTGTTCGCCCTGTGAGGCCGTTTGGGTCGAAAATACCATCCATATTCCCGTTGCAGAGAACACCAGACTCAGTATGAGATAAATCATTGTGGTCCTGACAGAACCGTTACTTGGAAACTCACTAATTTTTACTAAAAATGGCATCCAATGGGTTCATTTTGGAAAAAAGGCTGCTGTTGACGCCAATTCAATACTTAAACCGTCTCTGTTGCTGTCACTGCCAACACCAATCCGGATCATACCGATTGCCGCACTGGGTCCATTGCTCCGCAAACATCGCAAAATCCGCGATATCAACCCTGCAATCGCCGTTTAAGTCCGCCGTCAACGCCGGATCGCACTGAAAAACCGTAAATACCGATGCGGAAACACCTATTGCGCCGCTGCCGCCGACATCGCCGACCCGCACCCGGCAAACCGGCGAATCCACCTCCGGTATCTGCCACACATACGCCCCGGTATCCGGCACATTCGGCTCGATCACGTGCCAATTGGTTCCGTCGTCCGCTGAAAATTCGAGCTTGACCTGCTCTAAAGCCGGGCCTTCGGTCTGCCAGAGGATGTCCTGTTCGCTGCCGGCTAACAGCATCTGTCCGCCGTCGGGCCAAATCACCGTAAGTACTGTCGGCTCAAGCAGATACGCCGCCCACAGATCCTCGTTGTGTTGCCAGATGATCGTTTGGCCGTCGATGACGGGGCGGGCCTGTTTGGCCACGGTCGCGCTGATTTCAAAGACGCCGCCGCTGGCCAGATCGCGCCCGAAAATATCCGTTCGGTCTTTGCCGTTGCGATAATCCTCCCAGACGACCGTTGTGCCGCTGACGGACGGATAGCGCCCGTCGCCGCCCTCAAAAACCGTAAAGGATTCACCCGTTTGAAGATTGCAACCAGCAATATCATATCCGCCAACGCTGTTTTGCTGATGCCAGACAACACGATCACCGCTGACCGACGGGAAGCCCTGGGCATTGTCTGATGGGGACACGTGAAGGACCTCAAAGCCGCCGTCCGGAATCGGAAACTCCAGTCGGCAGGCGTAAACTTGATAGAGTCCGGAGCGATCGTCGTACCAGACCACCCAATCGCCGTCGATGTCCGGCTGCATCAGCGAAACCGTCGGATGCGAGGCAATCTCAAATTCCACCTGATCCATCAGATCATACCCATACAGATCGAGCGTGCCGTTGCGACGGTCGCCCCAGATCACAAAGCGGCCGCTGACGGCCGGATACTCCTGATTGTGCGGGTGTTCGCTGATGACAAACTCCCTGTCCTGCGGCTGCTCGACGGACAGATCGTAGCCGTATATGTCCCATTTGCCGTTGCGGTCGTCCTGCCAAACGATCAGATCGCCGCTGATAGACGGGTAACGCTGGCGTCCCGGCGCTGTGCACACCGCAAACTCATGCTCGGTCTGCAAATCATAAGCATAGATGTCCTGGTTGGTCGCGCCGCTGCGGTCGTCCTGCCAGACGGTATAACGCCCGTCAAGAGACGGATTCTGCTGTTTGGCAGAGCCTGTGCAAATCTCAAAAACCTCCACGTTGGCTGATGCGCCGCTGACCATCCACATAACGACCACCACACAAAACACCGTTACCTGTTTCATTGTTGCCTCCCTTAATCATTAAAAAACGTTTTGAAAAAAACGATGACCTTCCGACGTTTCTCAATGGCAGCCCTTCTGTACATCATCACCGATGCAGGGTACCCTTCATTTTATGGATACACATTCCACACTTCAAGAATCATCCAGCGTCGCCCGGCTTTGCCGATGGCTCCGGAAAAAGTCCACCCCGCCCGGCAAGCCTCGCTGACGTGTCTGGGTACCGTGATGGTCACACCGGCATCTGCCATCATACCGCTGATCCGCAGTTTTCCCGGAGCGACCAGATCAATCGAGAAATGATCTTCGATCACATCTTCACACGCAAACGCATCGACCGTTTGATCAATGTGATCCTCGAGCAACTCCAGAAACTCTTCGGCCGCGGGCAGTTCATCGACCGCTGCGGCCCCGCTATCGGCCATATCGGCGGCGCTATCCGGCGTGATATACCCTTTTTCCAGCAGCCATTGACTCAGCTTTTTTGTCACCGTCCCGGCGGTCTTTTTCAACTCTTTGCCGCACATGACCTTGCGGATCATGAAGTAATTGAGAAATTCGCTGACATTTTCGGGAATCTTCTCCGGACCGAAGATTTGACAGAACTCACGCTGCGCCTTGCCCTTGGCGTTGTAAAGCTTCTCAAACAATGCGCTTTCCTGCGTGTTGAGATTTTGATACGCATAGCCATTCAACGAGTGGCCGAACAAATCGATAACCGCCTCATACTTGCGTACCGTCGCCGGCTTGAGCCGCTTGCGCTGCTCGGCCAGAAACTCCTCAAACACCGCCTCAATCGTCGTTTCCGCCGGCCGCACCGCCGCACTTTTCACTTTGCTTTTCTTCTTCGCCATGATCGTGTATTGGTTCAGCGGGAATTGGACAAAGTGCCTTTCCGGTTAAGCTACTTTTCTTGCCTTCGGCAATCGGTTTTTTTAGGCATAGGAAGGCTCTGAATCGCGGGTTGTGCGTGTAGAATGGG
>DSDR01000136.1 GCA_011048645.1 Phycisphaerales bacterium | reverse complement strand
GACGGCGACCCTGATACGTGGTGGCAGGCCCTGGCCAAAGAGGCCTCATTTGAAGTGATTTTGCCCGCCGAGAAGACGGTCAATCGATTTATGATCAAAGAAGCGATTGCCCGCAGAGGCGAACGTGTGGAAGCCCATTTCCTTGAGGCTCGCGTGGCCGGTTCCTGGGTGCGGGTGGCCGAGGGCAAAACCATCGGGCACAAGCGGATTCTGCGTTTTGAGCCGGTCAGCGCCGATGCGTTTCGAGTGACCATTACCCAATCACGTCTGGCGCCGTGTATTGCCCATGTGTCGGCGCATTTTTATGACGAGCCGCCCAAACCGGTTGAAATCAGCCGCGGATCCGACGGCAGGGTGACGATGGGGGCGGGAGTAACGTTTGCGTGGCGCGGACAAACACGCCCTGATCAATCGCAGGATATATTCTACACGCTGGACGGAACGGATCCTGCGACCGATTCCAATCGTTATGAAGGGCCGTTTTCGCTGCCGCTGGGCGGCCATCTCAAAGCCCGCGTGATTGCGGAGGGCAAAAAAGGAGCGATCAGTGAGATTCGCTTGGGCATCCTGCGGGACGGCTGGATCGCCCGCGATTCACGGGGCCGACAGCAAGAACCGCTTGGCGTTTTGGACGGCAACCCCCGAAGCGGCTGGTTGATGGATGTGTCCGACGCCGATACGGCGAGCCTGACCATCGATATGCTGCGGGACTATGTCATCGGCGGTTTTCTGTATCTTCCCCACCCGCCTGGCGCATTTATTGAACGCTTTGACGTGCTCGTCAGCCGCGACGGCCGGCAGTGGGAGCACATCCATAGCGGCCGCTTTGGCAATATTAAAAATGACCCCGGTTGGAGGACGGTATTGTTTGACCGTCAGGTGTCAGCGCGTTATATTCGGTTGACCCATCTTCGCGCTCCCGGCGGGATGACACGAGTCGGCGCAGCCGAGATTGAGATACTGGCGGCAAACGGAAATTGAACGCTGAGATTGACTTGGACGGTCGCTTCGTCTGACGGGTCGGGACGGCATGCGGCTCAGTGGATGGTTTGAGACGTTGATCAGTGGTAAAGGAAATAAATGGATTACCGTCAGATTGCAAACTTATATAAAGATGAATTGATGGAGCGTTGCCTGCCGTTTTGGCTGACGCATTCGCCGGACGAGGCGTACGGCGGATATTTGACGTGTCTGGATCGCGAAGGTCGGGTCTATGATACCGACAAATTCATCTGGCTTCAGTGTCGTCAGGTGTGGCTGTTTTCGACGCTCTATAATCGATTTGAGAAACGGCGCCAATGGCTGGAGATGGCGCGGTTGGGGGCGGATTTTCTGCTTGCCCACGGGATGGACACAGAGGGCAACTGGTACTTTGCGCTGGACCGTCAGGGACGGCCTTTGGTGCGGCCGTATAATATCTTCAGCGATTTCTTTGCGGCGATGGCGTTTTGTCAATACGGCCTGGCCACCGAACAGTCGCGATATACTGATGTGGCGATGGCGACTTACAATACTATTCTCCGGCGAAAAGACAATCCCAAGGGACAATACAACAAACAGATCAGCGAAAACCGCCCTTTGCGTTCGATGGGATTTTCGATGATTATGGCCAATCTGGCGCTGGAGATGGAATCGCTGCTGCCGCCGGAGGAACTGGATCGCATTCTGGACGTGTGTGTGCATGAGGTGATGCAATTACATTTGGACGACCAGATCGGTTTGCTGTATGAGTATGTTCTGCCCGACGGCGGCCGGCTGGACTGTTTTGACGGGCGGCTGCTCAATCCGGGCCATGGGATTGAAGCGATGTGGTTTATGATAGATATTGCGCTGAAACGAAATGACCAGCGGCTTGTCGAGCAGGCGACGAAAGTGATTCTTGATACCCTAAAGTTTGCCTGGGATGACGAGCATGGCGGAATTTTTTATTTTATGGATGTCAAGGGCAATCCTCCCCAGCAGCTTGAATGGGATCAAAAACTCTGGTGGGTCCATTTGGAAACCCTTGTGGCGCTGGCCAAGGCCTATCGCGCGACAAAACAACAAGCCTGCCTGGACTGGTATCAGCGGGTGCATGAATATACATGGTCGCATTTTGCCGATCCGCAGTACGGCGAATGGTTCGGTTATCTGAACCGGCAGGGACAGGTGCTGCTCAGCCTTAAAGGCGGCAAATGGAAGGGCTGTTTCCATGTGCCGCGAGGGTTGTGGCTGTGCTATCGGGAGTTTGCACAACTCGCTCAGAACCAAAAACAACAAACAATCAAGAAAGCAAGATGATGAAGCAAATTAAAGGTTTGGTTGCCGCTGCGTTTTCACCGATGAAGGCGGACGGCTCGATTGATACGAAGGTTATCGCTCCGGTAACGGAACGTCTGGTCAGCAACGCCGTTGCGGGCTTGTATGTGTGCGGCAGCACGGGCGAAGGGCCGCTGCTGAGCTGTGATGAGAGAAAGCAGGTGGCCGAGGCCTATATTGAAGCGGCGCAACGGCGCATTCCGATTATTGTCCACGTCGGCCATGACAGCCTCCCTGAAGCGCAATCGCTGGCGCGCCATGCGGCCCAAGTCGGAGCGGATGCGATTGCAGCCGTTGGGCCGTGTTACTTCAAACCCCTCACGGTGGATATCCTGATTGAGTTTTTGGCGCAGATCGCTCAGGCGGCGCCTGAGACGGATTTTTATTACTATCATGTCCCTCAATTAAACGGCAACAGTTTCGACATAACCGAGTTGTTTGAAAAGGCGCCGCTGGCTATTCCCACGTTCAGGGGGGTTAAGTATTCGGCCCTGGCCGTTCACAAATTTCAGGAATGTAAAGAACGATTCGGCGGGCAATTTCAAATCTTTTTTGGCTGCGACGAGATGCTGACCAGCGGACTGGCCGCCGGGGCGGATGTGGCGATTGGCAGTACCTATAATCTGGTGCCGCGGCTGTATCGTCAGGTTATGGAGGCTTTTGCCGCCGGCGATGTCGCCGCCGCCCGCGCGCTTCAGTCGCTGTCGGTGCACCTGGTCAGCGTCTGCTATCGCTATCGCGGCCTGCCGGCGATCAAAGCGATGATGCGGCTGATCGGCCATGACTGCGGGCCGGTACGGCTGCCGCTTAAGGCGTTGTCCGCCGATGAGTTCAAACGCTTTGCCGCCGACATCGAAGCGTTGGGGGTGTGTGATTGGTTTTAGTTTGTTCTTGTTCATCTTGCTGATGTGGAAGGCGTATTGAAGAACGATTGATGAAACCGTTGACAATATGGCGAACGGCTTCTGTTGCGCTGATACTGTCCGTTCTTTTGAGGACTGCTGCGATTGCGGTCGCGCCTGCCGATCGCAGCGGTGCGCCAGTTGCCCTTATTCCGTATCCTCAAAAGGTTCAATGGTTTGATAGGCAGTTTGATCTGAACGATTACGCCGTTGTGTATGATCCCCCTGACATCTCAGCGGATATTGCATCCATCAAAAACACCCTTGAGACGGTCCTTCAGGACGCCGGTGCAGCACCGGCACGAGAGGGCGGCAAGAAGCGGATACGATTGAACCTTGACAAGACGGCGGCTTTCGATTGTCAAGAGGCTTATACTCTGGAAGTTGCCCCTGAACGGGTTGACCTGAAAGCGTCCGGCCCGGCCGGTTTGTTTTACGCCGTTCAGACGCTGCGTCAACTGATCCAGCACGAAAACGGCCGTGTGGTTTTGCCCGGTTGTGAAATCGTGGACTGGCCGGCCTTTCCGCATCGCGGCCTGATGCACGATGTGGGGCGGAATTTTCAGGATGCAGAACTCATTAAGCGTCAACTGGAGATGATGGCGCAATACAAACTGAACCTGTTCCATTTCCATTTGACCGATTATCCCGGTTATCGCATCGAAAGCAAAGTCTATCCGCAGTTGAATGATCCGAATCATTATCGCCCGACCCGTCAGCCGGGCAAATTTTACACCTACGAACAACTAAACGACATCATTGACTATGCCCGGCAGCGGTATATTCAGATTGTCCCCGAAATCGATATGCCCGGACACAGCGACTATTTTACAAAGACCTTTGGATTTGATATGCAGGATGAACGGGGCATTGCGATTCTTAAAGCAATTGTGGATGAGTTTTTTGGGCATATAGACACTCCCTGGTTTCATATGGGTTCCGATGAGGTGGCCGTTACCAACCCTGCGTTTATGAAAGAAATGGCGGATTTTATCCGGGGTTATAACAAGCGGTTGCTGGTCTGGCGTCCCGGCCATCTGTCGGATCGAGATGTGATTACGCAACTGTGGACCGGCCAGGCCGGACCGATCCCGGGCGTCGCATACCTGGACTCGCAGGCCAACTACATCAACCATATGGACCCCTTTGACGGCCCGGTGCGTGTCTTTTTCCAGCAGCCCTGTCGAACGCCGACCGGCAGCGAGCTTGCCCTGGGCGGTATTCTTTGCCACTGGCCGGATGTCAATATCGGATCGCAGATGGATATTTATGCCCAAAGTCCGGTGTTTCCTGCAATGGTGGCGTATGCGGAGCGCATATGGCGCGGCAGGGCGGACAACCGTGAAGACCTCTGGGCCAAGTTGCCGCCGACCGATGATCCGGCGTTTGACGAATACGCCGCATTTGAGGCGGACATGGTAACTCATCGAGATCGCTTTTTTAACGACCTGCCTTTTCCGTATGTCAGACAAACGGATATTCCATGGAAACTGATTGGCCCGTTCGATCATCAAGGCGACCCCCGCAAGCGTTTTCCGGTGGAACAGGATATTCGCGATGAATATATGATTGACGGACAGACCTATCGGTGGACTCAAGGGCGAGGCGGGACGATTCATATTAATCATTTTTTCGGGTTTGCCGGTCATTTGCCGACTGCCGGGTCCGGAACGGCTTACGGATTGACGTATGTGCATTCGGATACCGATCGCGAGACGGCTTTTTGGATTGGGTTTAATGGATATTCCCGTTCTGAGCGGCGACGCGGCGGTCCCAATCCGCCGCAGGGTCAGTGGAGTAACGTCTATTCTGCAATTTGGATCAATGACCAACCGATTGATCCGCCGATCTGGAAGCAGCCCGGCCTGGGCAATGATCCGGAAAAGCCGTTTGTTGACGAGGATTATTTTTATCGCGACCCGGTTCAGATTTCTCTGAAAGCCGGCTGGAATAAAATTCTGGTCAAAGCGCCCAAGGCCCCGCCGGCCTGGAAGTGGATGTTTACCTGTGTCCCGATTGAATGGGACGGCAAACAGGCCGCAGAGGCCGGGCAACTGAGGTTTTCAACGACGCCGGATTAATGCCGTTTACCCCGAGACCAGAAAGTATGGATGTATGAAAAAAAAGGGTCGATTTGTTTGTGCTGTGATAATGGCGGCAATCTCAATGGTTGCCGTCTCGGCGGATGCATTTTCTGAAAAAGCGATGCTTGAATGGTCGCCGCTTGCCGATCTTCCGGATACGTTGGGACGATCAGGGGTGTTTGTCGGCGTCCATAACAATGCACTGATTGTTGCCGGCGGCACCAATTTCCCCGAACCCGTATGGGAAAACGACAAGCAATGGTACGATGATATCTATGTGTTGAGTCAAGACGGCGACCGGTGGCAATGGCACGACGGCTTTTCACTGCCCCGGCCGCTGGGATACGGCGCCGTGGTTTCGACTCCCTACGGTGTTCTCTGTATGGGCGGCAATGACGCCGAACAGATCTATGATGAGGTATTCCTGTTAAGTTGGGATTCTGTTGAGAAAACAATTCAGCGCCGTCAGCTTCCTTCGTTGCCCAGGCCCTGCGCCTATTCGGCCGCGACCCGGATCGGCGACGTGGTCTATCTGGCCGGCGGGATGAGCGAAGAAGACCTGCATACGGCCATGGCCAATTTCTGGTCGCTGGATCTGTCGGCCTTAGACGCTCCCGACGTCCTTGAATGGAAGCCCCTGCCCCCGTGGCCGGGGCCGAGTCGGGCGTTCAATCTGGTCGCCGCGCAGCACAATGGGCACGAATACGGCGTGTATGTGATCAGTGGGCGGCGAATGAGCGATAGTGAGGATGGCCGTGTTGAGTTTCTGACCGATGTTTATGAATTTTCGCCT
>DSDR01000321.1 GCA_011048645.1 Phycisphaerales bacterium | reverse complement strand
CTACAAATACAGCCCTGAACTCAGTTGCGGCGCCGTCGCGGCCGGCGGCGGACTGGGGATGCTCATCCCGCCCAGTGTGGTGTTTATCGTATATTCGCTGCTGACCGAACAATCCATCGGCAAGCTGTTTATCGCCGGCATTTTGCCGGGCCTGATGATCGCGGCGCTGTTTGCGCTGACGATTGTCATCCAGTGCGTTCTCAACCCTCGACTGGGGCCGGCCGGGCCGCCGTCAAGCTGGACGGTGCGTTTCAAATCGCTGTCGGGACTGATTGAGACGCTGATACTGTTCGCAGCGGTGATGATCGGTATGTTCAAGGGCTTTTTTTCGCCGACCGAGGCGGCCGCCGTCGGTGCTGCCGGCAGTCTGATCATCGCGGCCCTGCGCGGCAAACTGACGCCCAAGATGCTCAATCGTTCGCTGATGGAAACCATCCGCACCTCGTGTATGGTGATGATTATTGTGACGGGGGCGGTCATCTTCGGACGGTTTCTGGCTATTACGCGGATTCCGTTTGAACTGGCCACGTGGCTGACGGATCTGCCGTTGCCAAGCTGGATGGTAATGGGGATGATTATTCTGTTTTATCTGGCTGCGGGCAGTTTTATCGACGCCTTGGCGCTGGTGCTGCTGACGACGCCGATTTTTTATCCGGTCGTTCAGGAGCTGGGCTATGATCCCATCTGGTTCGGCGTCATTATCGTCGTGGTCACTCAAATGGGCGTGATTACCCCGCCGGTGGGCGTGAATGTCTATGTCGTCAGCGGTATCGAACGCGACGTGTCGCTGCAGGCGATCTTTCGCGGGTCGATGCCGTTTCTGCTGGCGCTGGTCGTCGCGGCGGTGCTGCTGATGATTTTCCCGTCCATCTGCACGTTTTTACCGAATTGGGTCGGATAGGAACGGCCTGAAAGACCGGCTTATCTTAGCCCAGCCCAGCGGACTGGGGGGCGGAAATATCTTTCTTGCCGTCGCCCTGAAGTGGACCCAGGGCGTTGCCCTGGGCTTGGATATTATATTGCACCTTCGGTGCGGCATTGAACCGAATTGTTTTTTTCTGAGGTATTTATGGACGACAACAACACATTGCAAACGACGTTTCAACGCATTTTATTTTGTACGGATTTGTCGGAGAATGCCGGTTTTGCGTTTCAGTTTGCTCTGGACGCCGCCCGCCGTCGTCCGGGCAGCGAGTTGTATATCCTGCACGTGATTCCCGAAACCGAGGCCCAGTTCTGGAAGACGTATGTCTATGAAGTGGAAGATGTCGATAACAAGGCCAAGCGCGATCTGGACGAGCGAATGCGTCAGGCCTATGTATCGCGCGTGCCGGACGGGGTCAACGTGCGCGTCGAGTACCGCATCGGCAAAGACTGGCAGGAAATCCTCGACTTTGCCCACCACAAACGAACCGATCTGATCGTCATCGGGCGTCAGGGCCGCAGCGCTCTGCAAAAGGCCCTGTTCGGCAATGTTACCGAAAAAATCGTCCGCAAAGCCGATTGCGCCGTTTTGGTCGTCCCCCTGAGCTACCAAAAACGGCTTGAACAGCCCGCAACGTAACCTTTACCCGTCAGTGCGTGTCGTGGCTGAATATCTGTTTTTATCGGAATACGGGGCAATCTGTTGACTTTTTTCAAATTTTTCGGATTTTTCGGATTGACAGGGCGAGGTCGAAACGGTACAATTGTTTCTATGAGTAGAAACAGTAAAGACATTCGGATTTGGTGGCCCCAGCCTGCGGATAAGGCCGACAGGTAGCCGCCCCGTTTTGTCTGAAACGTGAGGAACGATTCGAAAAGCAACCTGCGGCACTGTCGGCAGGTTGCTTTTTTTATGCCAATTAAAACCGCTATCCGACAAGATGGTAAATACAATGAGGACACCTGATATGAGAGAGTACGAAAAACGGATTCATCGGGCCAGGCCGGGCCAGATTGTCCCGATGGTGCGGGAAATCGACATTACCTGCCCGGTGGAATTTTTTGCCCGTCTGAGCGACTACGGCCGCAAACGGCACTGTTGCCTGCTCGAATCGCGGGACTACCTGACCGAAGGCGACGCCGGTGAGCTGACCTTCGGCACCGCCGATCCGGCCCTGTATCTGACCGGACGCGGCGATCGATTCCGCATTGATGCCCTGACGCCAACCGGGCGGCGGATGCTGGCGTATTTGGCCGAACACCGACAGCGATTTGCGTTCTGCCAAACCGTCGAATTTGCCCCAGAGTGCATTACCGGTCAACTGCGGCCCAACGACAGGGTCATGGACGAACAGTCGCGGCTCAAAAGCACCAACCAAATGGATGTGCTGCGGGCCGTCGGCTTTGCCTTTGAACTGGCCAGCAAGCCGTTTCGCGTGACGTGCGGACTGGTCGGGGCGCTGAGCTATGACTTTATCGACCAGTTCGAAAAACTGCCGGCCAACGAGCACGACATACTCGGCAATCCGGACTATGAACTGTATTTTGCCGACAATATCTTCCTGATGGATCATCGCAAGGGCAGAGGCTATGTCATCGTCAATGCGATGATTACCAACGGCGACCGCGACGAGGTCTGCCGCCAGGCCAACGAGTGTTTTGACAGCTATGTTGAGCGGGCCGCCGCCGAGCGACCGGCGCCGCGACCGGCGACTGAGGTATCGGCCTTGCCCGATACCGACACGACGCAGGCGGAATATGAGGCGATGGTGCAGCAGGCCAAGCGGCACATTCTGGACGGCGACATCTTTCAGGTGGTGCTGAGCCGAACGATCGCCGAGCCGTGCCCGGCCGAGCCGCTGGATGTGTATCGGCAGCTTCGCAAACTCAATCCGTCGCCGTATATGTTCTACATCAATACGCCCTCAACCGTGCTGATGGGCGCCAGTCCGGAGCTGAACCTGCGGGTCAGCGGCGCCAACGGCCGGGCGGTAGAGATTCGCCCCATCGCCGGCACCAAGCCCCGCGGCCGGATCAACGGCAAAATCGATCCCGACACCGATATTCGCAATGAAGCCGAGCTGAAGCTGGATCGCAAGGAACTGGCCGAACATATGATGCTGGTGGATCTGGCCCGCAACGACATTGCCCGCGTCGCCCAGCCGGGCAGCCGCATCGTCAACGAAATGCTGATTACCGAACGGTATGAATCGGTGATGCATCTGGTCAGTAACGTCAAGGGCAAGCTCCGCGGCGATACCGACGCGCTCAGTGCGTATCTGGCGACGATGAATATGGGCACGTTGACCGGCGCGCCGAAGATCGAGGCGATGAAGATCATCCGTCAACTGGAGAAAAACAAACGCGGCTACTACGGCGGCGCGGTGATGTACTTGACCGTTGACGGTCAATTCGATAGCTGCATCACCATCCGCAGCCTGCAAATCCGCGATCAGACCGCCTACATTCGCGCCGGGGCGGGCATCGTACACGACAGCGTACCGACGACGGAATTCCAGGAGACCGAACACAAGGCCCAATCCTGTCTTAAGGCCGTCCGCGCCGCGGCGGCCCTGCACAACGCAAGCGGAGGTCCCCAATGAGCGAACATCACACCAAGGTGCTGTTTATCGACAATTTTGATTCATTTACCTATAACCTGGTCGATGAATTTGCCAAACGCAACTGCCCGACAAAAGTGTATCGCTCCGATACGCCGTTCAGTGAACTGGTTCGCGCGGCCGAGGCGTTTGAGCCGAATCTGCTGGTGCTTTCGCCCGGACCGGGTACGCCTTCGACGGCGGGCGTAACGCTGGAAGCGATTGATTATTTCCACGACAAGCTGTGCCTGTTCGGCGTGTGTCTGGGGCATCAGGCCATCGTGCAGTATTTCGGCGGGCACATCGGCCACGCCCCGCACGTCGTCCACGGCAAGCCCTCGCGCATCACACACGACGGCACAGGCGTGTTTGAGGGACTGGACAATCCCCTGCAAACCGGACGCTATCACAGTTTGTGCGCCACACGTCTGCCGGCGTGTCTGCGGCAAAACGCATCGTTTGAATCCATTGTGATGGGTGTGGTGCACACCGCACTGCCGATCCACGGCGTGCAGTTTCACCCCGAAAGCATCCTGACTCCGGCGGGCGGACGAATTATCGAAAATATATTGAAAATAGCGCAACGGTAAGTTCACCACAAACAATTACAGGAGGCCGGTATGGCGAAGATTACAGAGTATCTTGAATTGATTTTGGAAGGTTGCGACCTGACGTTTGAACAGGCCGAACAACTGCTGGACATCATTTTTGACGGCGAAGTCTCAGAGGTGCAAATCGCGGCGTTCCTGGCGGCGATGCGCGTCAAGAAGGCGGCGGTCTCGGAACTGGCGGGGCTGGCGACCTCGTTGCGTAAACACGCCGTGCCGGTCAACGTGGATGTGGCGCCGCTGATTGACACCTGCGGCACGGGCGGGGCGGTAATGAAAACGTTCAACATCTCCACCGCCGCCGCGTTCGTGGCCGCCGGGGCGGGGGCGTATGTGGCCAAACACGGCAACAAGGGCATTACCAGCGTGTGCGGCTCGGCGGACGTCCTGACGGCGATGGGCGTCAATGTCGCACCGGGGCCGCAGCGGGTGGCCGCGTGCATTGAACAGGCGCACATCGGCTTTATGTTCGCGCCCAAGTTTCATCCGGCGATGAAGCACGTCCAGCCCGTTCGGCAGAGTCTGGATTTTCGCACGGCCTTCAATATCCTCGGTCCGCTGGCCAATCCGGCCAACGTCCCGGCGCAGGTGATGGGCGTCTCCGACGAATCCCTGATGCCGCGCATCATTGAGACGCTGCGGGTACTGGGACTGAAACGGGCAATGGTCGTCCACAGCAACGGGCTGGATGAACTGAGCACCATGGGGCCGACGCGCATCCTGTACCTGAAAGACGGGCACATCAGCGAAGAAACGCTCGACCCGACCGAGTACGGGTTTCGGCTGGCGGATTTCAACGACCTGGCCGGCGGCGAGGCGATGGTCAACGGGCAAATCATCCGGGCGATTCTGACCGGCAAAGAAAGCGGCCCGAAAAAAGATATCGTGCTTTTGAACGCCGCGGCCGCTATAATGACGGCCGGGCTGGCCCGTGATTTTGTTGAAGGTATTGAGAAGGCCGATCAGGCCATCGCCTCCGGCCATGCGCTGGCGTGCCTGGATAAGCTGATTGAATTAAGCAACGGATAGCTGAACAATGATTATCAACATCAAAGTCAAAATTTGCGGCATCACGAATCTTGACGACGCCCGGGCGGCCTTCGAGATGGGGGCGGATATGCTCGGATTTAATTTTTATCCCGAAAGTCCGCGTTACATTCGGCCGGAAGAAGCCTTTTCCATCATCAACAAGCTGCCGACGTTTGTGGACAGCGTCGGGCTGTTCGTCAACGCGCCCATCGACGAAATCAAGACCCTCGCGGAAACCGGCTATCTGAACTGGATTCAACTGCACGGCGACGAGACGCCGGAATTTTGCGATCAGGTCCAATTCGCTAATGTCCGCACCCTCAAGGCGATTCGCGTGCGGGACGAAAAAGACGTTCAGACAGCCAACGCCTATTACACCTACGCCGTTCTGCTGGATGCCTTTTCGCCCGACGGGTATGGCGGAACCGGCTCACAGTTTAACTGGCAGTGGATCAAAGATATCCCAAAACGTCTTTTTCTGGCCGGAGGGATTACACCGGACAATGTCGCCGAGGCGATCCGCACCGGCGTCTATGGCATTGATATATGCAGCGGAATCGAATCGGTCCCCGGCCAAAAAGATCATCAAAAAATGCAAAAGCTGTTCGATGTCATTCGATACACCACAGGTCTAAAGGCAAGACAATGAAACAAAAAGGACGATATGGACAATACGGCGGGTTTTATGTCCCCGAAGTGCTTATACCGGCAATCGAAGAAATCGAGGCGGCCTTCTTGCGGTTTCACAATGATCGGGCGTTTGTCAGCGACCTGAACGCCCTGCTGGCCGATTACGCCGGACGTCCGACGCCGCTGTATCACGCCCGGCGGTTCAGCGAAGAAGCCGGCTTTGCCGTGTGGCTCAAACGCGAAGATTTACTGCACGGCGGCGCCCACAAGACCAACAACGCCCTCGGTCAGGG
>DSDR01000192.1 GCA_011048645.1 Phycisphaerales bacterium | reverse complement strand
GTGTATATCCTGGTCACCGAGCAGACGATTGAAGAACAGATGCTTGGCACACTGGGCGCCAAAAAAGAGGTTGCACTGGCGGTATTGGATATCAACAGCAAAGTCAAGAATGTCGAGATGGCCGGCGGTATCGAGGCGCTCAAGCGGCGACTGGAAATCCTGATTGGACGGCCTGAAGACGCCCCGTTGGATGTCAGTGAGCTGGAGCGGCAAAAGCAGGCCGCCGAACAGACCGCCCGCAAGGAAAAAATCGCTGTCGCTGCCGGCGAACTGTTCACCTCGGCGTTCAATCTGCTGGGACAAATCATGCCGCAGCCGTCGGATGAGGAACGGCTTGCAGAAAAACGAGAAGCCATCAAGACCCACCTGCGAACGTGTCTGGAAACCGATGAAGAGGGACGGATCGAACTGAAGCTCAAGCTGCCCGATGCATCGGCGCTGGAAGGAATCGCCGCAGTCTTGGCAAAGTTGGCGGGATAGTCTCAATGTCAGCGATTGGGCCCATAGAGTTGTCGTTTGATCAGGGGACGCTCGTCCTGTCGGGGGTTAATGGGCAGGAATTGTCGGCGGAGGGCTTGCCGTGTTTTAGGTGGGATGCGCGAGTGGAGGCGTTACGGGCGGAGGCGATTCATTATGCGGCCGTGCGAACGGCGCTGGCCGAGCGGTTTGGCGGGCGGTTTATTGACAACGTGATGCAGCCGGTTGCAGTGGCGTGGCCGAAGGTGGACTTGCCCGATTTGCGGCCGCAGCAGGCCGAGGCCGTCGCGGCGTGGCGCACATCGGCCGGCCGCGGGCAGGTCATTATGCCGACCGGCACGGGCAAGACGGAAGTGGCGCTGGCGGCGATGGTACAGACCGGCATTGCGACGCTGGTGGTCGCGCCGGTGCGCGATTTGATGTATCAATGGCATCGCCGCATCCTCAAGGGGCTGGGCTATGACGCGGGCATCGTCGGCGACGGCCTGTCCGATATCAAGCCCGTCACCGTCACGACCTACGACAGCGCGTATATCCACATGGCTAAAATGGGCGCCGGGTTTGGCTTGCTCATCTTTGACGAGGAACACCACTTGCCCGGCAAATGTCGGCGAGAAGCGGCCATCTTAAGCTGCGCCCCGATGCGGCTGGGACTGACGGCCACGCCCCAGCGGTCGGACGGGCTGGAAAAAGACCTCGATTGGCTCATCGGGCCGGTCGTCTATGAGATGCCGTTCAAGCAGGCCGAAGGCGACGTGCTGGCCGGGTTCGATCTGGTGCGGATTCCGGTGGCATTGACCGATGCCGAGCAGCAGGCCTACGACCAGTGCAGCCGACAGATACGCCATTTCATTATGAACCGCCAGAAGGAACAGCCCGGCTATACCTGGCAGGAATTGTGCAAAGAGTCCGGCAAAGACCCGCAGGCACGGCACGCCCAGAAGGCTTATCACCTCAAAAACGCCATCGAAAACCGCGCCGCCGAGAAGCTCCGCGTACTGGAAGACCTGTTCCGCCTGCACAAAGGCCAACAGATCATCGTCTTTGCCGGTTCCAATCGGATGGCGATTGAGGTCTCGCAGCGATTTTTGGTGCCGACGATACTGTCGCACACGCGAAAACGCGAGCGGCTTGAGGTAATGGAGGGCTTTGCCAACGGCCAATTTGAAGTATTGGTCGCCAATCGTGTATTGGATGAAGGCGTCGATGTGCCGGCGGCCAAGGTGGCGATTGTCATCGGCGGGCAGGCCTCCACCCGCCAGGCCAAACAGCGGCTGGGGCGCGTCCTGCGCAAATCCGGCAGCGCCCGCGCGGTCTTGTATGAAGTGGTTTGCGAAAACACCAAAGAAGTCCACCGCAGTCGAAAGCGACGAAAGAGCGATGCTTACCAGCGACCAGTCTATCGTGGAGTATAAGGGCGGCCGAGCCTTTCCCGACTGCCTAACGCAGGGGACGCACCGGCATTATACGGACTATGCTACCCGAATGCTGTCGGTCTATCAAGACGGCATCGGTCAGCCGCGCTATCAATTACATCGACAGATCGAAGCGATTTTTACCGATGAGCCGGATTGTCCGGTTCGCCGGATTCAGGCCTTTTGCAAACTGCTGGACGATGCCGGCGACTATCAGACCGACCCGTCCGGCGAGGCAACAAAATTGCGGCTGAAGATTTTTTCGATGGCTGCGCAGTTTCATCCGCTGGTTGCACAACCCGACCGGCTGTTTGAGTCTGGCGAAAACGACATTAAAGCTCGGATTGCCGAAACACTCGGCCAATCCTGGGAGATGATTGAGCAGACGCTTTACAGCGACGTACTGGACTATCAGCGGCTGGAACGCTTTGAAGGATACGCCAACCCCGCCGCCTTATTGTCGCGGTACAACGTCGCCCAAATTCAGGCGTGCCTGTACAAAGCCGAACAGATGACGGTCTGGGCGAGCGAGGATTTCAAGACAATCTTACGCTATGCCAAGCTGGCGCGATTGCTGCATGAGATTGAGCGGGTCGATGCTTCGACCTATCGTCTTGTGTTTTCCGGCCCGGCGTCGGTTTTGAACGAGACCCGCCGCTATGGGGTCAGCTTTGCCCGATTTCTCCCGGCGCTGTTGGCCTGCCGCCGCTGGCGGATGACGGCCTCGCTCAAGACCCCGTGGAAACAGCCGGTTCAGCTTGCCTTGTCGGATAAAGACGGCTTTACCAGCCACCTGCCGCCGCCGGAGATGTTTGATTCCAGCGTTGAGCAAAGCTTCTGTGAAAAGTTCGGTAACCAGCGAGACGGCTGGACGCTCATCCGCGAAGGCGACATCCTGCATCATCAGCAAAAGACCTTTGTGCCGGATTTTACCTTTTGCCACGCAGATGGAACGAAAGTTCTGATGGAAATTGTCGGCTTCTGGACGCCGGAGTATCTGGCCGGCCGCCGCCAGACGCTGCGGCTGTTTCGCGATCATAAAATCATACTGGCCGTGCCGGAAAAATCCCTGCGCGACGGCGCTGCCATTGGCGACAACATCCTTGTCTATAAATCTGCCCTCAAACTGACATCGTTGATGGAGATTCTGGAGCGTTTTCGCAGAGATTATAATAACTGAGACAAAAATGTCTTGCCGGGGCGATGATGGGGTACCCTTGAGAATGGTGTACTGGTTCAGCAGGAATTGGACAAATTGCCTTTCCGATCAAGTGACTATTCCTGTTCCTGTCGTTGACTTAAACAATTTTCAGTCAAGTGCTTACGCACGGCTCAAGAAGGATGCGAGCATCAGTCGTTTTTGGTTTTTCGGGCTTCTCGGCGGCGGTCGGCCTCTTTGAGCAGGCGTTTTCGAATCCGAATCGACTGCGGCGTGATTTCAACCAGTTCATCGTCCTGGATATATTCCAGCGCCTGTTCCAGGCTCATTCGGCGGGGGGGCTTGACGCGGGCCGCATCGTCTTTGCCAGCGGCTCGAATGTTGGTTTGGTGTTTGGTGCGGGTGGCGTTGACGGGAATGTCATTGTCCTTGCAGTGCTCGCCGAGGACTTGTCCTTCGTACACGTTTTCGCCGGGCTGAATAAAAAACGTGCCGCGATCAAAGAGGGCGTCCAGCGCATAAGGGGTGGATGTGCCGGTGTCGGTGGCGATCATCACGCCTGCCTGACGCTGAGGGATGTTGCCTCGCATCGGCTCGTATCGTTCAAAATTATGGTGCATTACCGCTCGTCCCTGCGTGACGGTCATCACACGGGCGTGCAGGCCGAACAGCCCGCGCGTCGGCGCCAGAAATTCCATATGGATATAATCTCCCGCTCCGCTTTTGTTGTCCACGCACAGCAATTCGCTGCGGCGGTCGCCCAGCAGACTCATCACGCCGCTTTGGCAATCAATCGGGCATTCGACAACCAGCCGCTCGATGGGTTCCTGTCGAAGCCCGTCAACATAGCGAATGATAACATTGGGCTTGCCGACACACAATTCATAGCCTTCGCGCCGCATATTTTCCAGCAGAATCCCCAGATGCATCAGACCGCGGCCGGAAACCTTGAATTCTTCAGGGGTTTGCCCCGGTTCCACTCGAAGAGCAACGTTGGTTTGCAGCTCTTTGTCGAGACGCTCCTTGATCTGACGAGCGGTGACATATTTGCCTTCGCGACCGGCAAACGGCCCGTCATTGATACGAAACGTCATATGCATCGTCGGTTCATCAATGGCAACAACCGGCAGCGCGTCCGGATTGTCCGCGCAGGCGATAGTGTTGCCGATATCGACCGGATCCAGCCCGGCGATGGCGCAGATATCGCCCGCTTCAATGACATCGACCGGTTTTTTGCCCAATCCGTCAAAGGTATAAAGCTGGACGATTTTCTGCTGGGTATGCTGCCCCCGGTTGTCGATGACGGTAATCCGCTGGGCCTGGCTGACCGTACCGGCGAATACGCGGCCGATGGCGATGCGTCCGACATACTCGGAACGATCCAGTGTGGTGACGAGCATCTGAAGGGGTCGTTCGGTATCGTCTTTGGGCGCCGGCACGTGGTGAATGATTGCATCAAACACCGGCCTGATATTGTCTGTTTTCCGGTCGGCTTCGCATGACGCCCAGCCTTCGCGTGCTGAAGCGTAAACGATAGGAAAATCCAGTGCCGCATCGTCGGCGCGCAGAGCGACGAACAAATCAAAAACCTCGTTAACCACATCGTCGGGTCGTGCATCGGTGCGGTCGATTTTATTGACCACGACAATCGGCTTAAGTTTGTGCTGCAGAGCTTTGCTGAGAACAAATCGCGTTTGCGGCATCGGACCCTCAAACGCATCGACCAGCAGGAGCACGCCGTCGGCCATTTTCAATACACGCTCGACCTCGCCGCCAAAATCCGCGTGGCCGGGGGTGTCGATGATGTTGATTTTGTATTCATTGCCGTCCGGATCGGTGTACCATACCGCGCAATTCTTGCTGAGGATCGTAATCCCCCGTTCCCGCTCCAGCGGGTTGGAATCCATAATCAATTCGTGCTGGCCGCCGGCCAGTTTAGACAGTTCCGCATCGCGGAACATCCCGGATTGATACAGCAGTTGATCGACCAAGGTTGTCTTGCCATGGTCCACATGTGCTACAATAGCAATGTTTCGTATATATCGGGGCGACGACATCGTTTTTTTGCTCTCCACAATCTCTTGACTCTTCCGATTGGTAAATGGGGGAAAAGTGTACCACCTGCACCGAAAAAATCAATAGAATTTTACGGCTTGCCGTATGTCTGCTTTGATGTCTCTACAAGGACAGGCCGAAGTGCCGAAGTCGCTTTTGAGACGATGCGTCGTATGGTGATAACTGCTTTTATGCCTGTTACTTAAGACTGATCCAAATCGAACGGCCTTTCTGGTTATATTCTATTTTCTCTTCACGCGCCAGCCACCCTAAGCCCTGATAGGCGATTTGAGCGGTCAGTTTTGTGCGTTTTGGTATGTCCGTAATGTTGATCGGCTCAGAGGTGTTCGCCAATAAATGCCAGATCTGTCCTGCTGCCTGTCCAATTGTTTCGCGCATAGTTCACCTCAATTGTCTGAGTTCTCTAATCCGGGCCGCCGAAACGGGTGTCCAACCCAATGGTCACAAACCGCCGGCTGCCCAATCCAATCCATTGAGAAAAGTATCGCCGCGAAGATGAACTTTGTCAAGTACCAGTTCTGCCAAATTCCCAGAGCGAAATTGAGTATCTCAAGAAAATTGTATCTAAAGCCGAGGCCGACGGACACTGTGAGCCTGTGTCAGGACATTTGCGTCGGGAAATCGTGCTTGACAGGCCGCTTTGTATCTGGTCTAATACCCGCCGAAAAGGGCGATTAGCTCAGCTGGTTAGAGCGCACGGATCACACCCGTGAGGTCACAGGTTCGAATCCTGTATCGCCCAGTGTTGTAAGTTACGCTGAAATCGGAAGTTACGATTACCTGCATATGTGTAGAGCGGCCGTAACCTTGCTTATAAAACCGGTAGTACTACCGCTTTTTGAGAAAGGATTTCGACCGTGAAAACACAAGGCACCGCATTTTCAGGCCAAAAACAAGCATCCAGTAAGCTCGAACCTGTGACCTTACGGCGTGTTTCCGTGCGCCCTCCGAAGCTGCGACACCATAAACCC
>DSDR01000316.1 GCA_011048645.1 Phycisphaerales bacterium | reverse complement strand
TTGACCTCTTGACCTGTGAGGGTCAGAGGATTGCCCTTCATCGTGATAATACCTTTTCGTTCCCGCATAGTCTGACTCCTTTCGCAACCGGCTATCGCGAAACTGATGATTATAAAGATAATCAAAAAAGGCGCAAAAGCCAGTGTGATTTTAACAATTTCCGTTAATTTTTTGTAACCGTCGTTTCCCATACAATTCAGGATTTCCCATCAAAATAGAGATGTCCGGGCGTCGTATCTCCCCTCCGAAGCCGAACGCCCGGACATTAAAAAACAAAACACGTTCCGAACATATTAGCCATTTACCGTACCGTCGGCATCGTGTGCGGCAAAAACCGCTCAAAAAGCCGACCGTCAATCAATAATTGGCCGCTTCCAGCTCAAAATGAGCCTGAGGATGGGCGCAGGCCGGGCACGACTTCGGCGCTTCTGTTCCTTCGTGCACATAACCGCAATTGCGACAAATCCAGCGCTGCGGCTTTTCGCGCTTAAAGACCTGACCGGTCTGAATATTTTTGCGCAGCGCAAGATAACGATCGCGGTGGCGAGCCTCGGCCACGGCAATCTTGCGAAAAACCGCGGCGATTTCCGTAAAACCTTCTTCCTCAGCCACTTTGGCAAAACCGGGATACATCTCAGTCGTTTCGTAATTTTCGCCGTTGGCCGCCTCCTGCAGGTTCTCCTCGGTGGCGCCGATCACGCCGGCCGGGAAACGGCCGACGATCTCAACCTCGCCGCCTTCAAGAAACTTGAACAGCCGTTTGGCGTGCTCCTTTTCCTGGTCGGCTGTTTCCGAGAAAATGGCCGCAATCTGCTCATACCCTTCTTTTTTCGCCTGCCCGGCAAAATAGGTATAACGATTGCGAGCCTGGGATTCACCCGAAAATGCGGTCAACAAATTCTTCTCCGTCTGTGTTCCTTTAACTGACATACAAACCTCTCTTTCTTATAAATGTGAACGTTATATGTTTTGAACAATCAGTTGTCCTGACAACACGCTGGACAATAACCCTCAAAATAGACCGTTTTCCGGATGACCTTGAAATCGCCAAGGTGTGTCGGCGTCTCAATTTGGTCATACGGCTCATAATGAAAATCAATGATTTTACCGCATTTCAGACAGCGAAAATGCTGATGTTCTTCCATCCCGCCGTCATATCGGCGAGGCTGTCCGGTCCCCTCGACGATGAAGGCCGCGCCGATTTCAGCCAGCGTCAGCAATGTCCGGTTGACCGTATCCAGCGAGATCGTGGGAAGCTCCCGACGCACCGTTTGATACACCTCTTCGGCGGTCGGATGCAAATCCGTCTGAATCAAGGCCTTGTAAACGGCCAGCCGCTGCGGCGTCATCTTCAGCCCCGCCTGACGGCAGCGGTCATAAAACGCATTGAGCTTCGTATTCCAGGTCTTGTCGTGTTCTTTTGTTTCCATGAGCTTATTCCTGCTTAATTATCAATACTAAATAGTATCAACTCCTATCTGTCAAGCAAAAAAACAGAGAAAAGCACATTTTTTTCTGAATTTGCAATGCCTCGGACCAAAAAAACACAAGTCGTTATTTTAAAATAACTTACAAACATACTAATGGCCCCCGTGTTGGTATCCGCGGTGCCGCATTCAAGACAAATCAATAAATCTTTTCACGGCGTTTTGGATTTCAAGGCATCAATGACGACCGATCGGATGACCTTTTCGTCCGGTTCGGCCCCGATAAAGACGTGGTATTGGGCTATTGCCTGTCGGATGAACATCTCGGCGCCGCTGATGGTTTTGGCGCCGACTTCTTCAGCGGCCTCAAGCAATCGCGTGCGAAGCGGATTATACACCGTATCAAAAACCGTCATATCAGGCCGCAACACCCCTTTTTCCACGGCACACTGTTCGACATCCGGATACATCCCCAAACTGGTGCAATTGATAATCACCGCCGGATTGGCCCGCTCCAGTGCGTCCAAACCGGCAGCCTTGCAGCGAAACTCCTCGGCCAGCGACTCGGCCTTTTTAGCGGTGCGATTATACACCGTCACATACGCACCGACATCCACCAGACCCGCCACCACCGCACGGGCCACACCGCCGGCCCCGACAACGGCAACTTCCATTTGATGCAGGGCATGGGGGTCAACTCCGATCGACGCCGTCAATGCATCCATCGCGCCGGCATAGTCGGTATTGTAGCCGCACACTATGCCGTTAAAGCCCACTTTCAGCGTATTGGCCGCCCCGATGGAGGTCGCCAAAGTATCGACAAACTCCCCTTTGCGATTGACGTAATCCAGCGCGTGCGTTTTGTGAGGAATCGTGACGCTAAACCCCCCGACGCTCAGCCACGGCCGTTCCACCATCGCGTCAACAAACGCGGAAAACTGCTCCTGGTCGCCTTCAACCCGAAACGGCAGATAGACCGCATTGATGGCTTCGGCCTCAAAGGCCGCATTGAACAGCGCCGGACTGAGCGAATGGGACACCGGATTGCCAATCAGGCCGAACACTTCGGTCTCGTTATCCAGTCGATCCCAGCGGTACAACTGTTTCATCTGCCCGACGGGAATCTGCCCTGCCGCCGTCGCACTGTTCTCATCCAGTGAGGCAAACGTCAAAAACGCCCCCAGCTTTTTGGCAAGCACGCGGGTCATCAAACCGGCCTGACCCATACAAAAAACAATCATATCCTTGCCGGCCCGATGCAGCAAATCCAGCCCCTCAAAACAATCATTGATATGCCGAGCCGGATAGACCAGCTTACAGATCGCCATCGGCCACAGACTCAGCATGGTTTCATAGAGGATATTGATATCCTCAAATCGTCCTTTCATTCGATGGGCCGACAAAATCAATCGACAATCGGGATGCGCCTTGAGAGCCTCTTTAAGTGGTCCAAAAGCGTCTTTTTTTGCAAAAACTTTCAGCTCGCAGTCTATAAACTCCGCCCCGGCTTTGATACATTCGGCCAGAATCGCCGTCTTTTCGGCAATCGGAAAACTGCGCGCCCCGCCCTCATCCTTTTCACGACAAGTGGCAATCACCGGCAATTTGCTCTTGCGGGCCTGAGTGATTAACTGCCCCGCCAAATCCGGCGTCAAATCCGCCAGACCGTCCAGACGCACCTCAATGGCCTCGGCCCCCTGGGCCTTGGCCTGCTTAAACCGCTCGGCGAACTGGTCGGCGTCGATGCCGGCTATGGATACCGTCAAGTAAGTCATAATGCAATCTATACCCTCAAAATCCGTGATTATCAAGGATAAAAATGCCTTTGTTTTCGGGTCAGACTCGCCCCGAATGAGGGGTTGACTATTGATTTTCGAAAGACTGAGCGTATAATGACCGGACTTATAATTTGAATTCAAGAGCGAGGTCTCAAGATGCAATTTACCAAAATGCACGGCTTGGGCAATGATTATGTATATGTCGATTGCTTCAGCGAACACATTGACAATCCCGCTGATCTGGCGGTGCGGATCAGCAACCGGCATTTCGGCGTCGGCTCGGACGGACTGATCCTGATTGAACCGTCCGAGATCGCCGACGCGCGGATGCGGATGTTCAACGCCGACGGCTCCGAGTCGCCGATGTGCGGCAACGGCATCCGCTGCGTGGCCAAATATGTCTATGATCACAATCTGGCCCGCACCGATACGGAGTTCTCGCTGCCGGGACAAACAACATTTCCCACCTCCCTGCGGATTGAAACCGGACGGGGGATTCTGACGGTCGGACTGGATCTGGGGCAAGACGGCCTGGTCAGTCGGGTGTGCGTCAATATGGGCCAGCCCATCCTCGAATCGACGCAGATTCCCGTGGCCGCCGAGACACCGACCGTAGTCAATCTGCCCCTGCACATCGAGGGCCAGGACTTGTCGATGACCTGCGTGTCGATGGGCAATCCGCACGCCGTCTTTTTCTGCGAAGACCTGGACGCCATCGATCTGCCGCATCTGGGACCAATTATCGAACGGCATGAGCTGTTTCCCCAGCGCGTGAATGTACATTTTGTCAAGGCCGAGGGACCGGACGAATTGACGATGAAGACCTGGGAACGCGGCAGCGGCGTCACCCTGGCCTGCGGAACCGGCGCGTGCGCGTGTGCTGTGGCGGGCGTCCTGATCGGCCAGTGCGACCGCATCGTCACCGCCCATCTGCCCGGCGGCGACCTTCAGCTCAACTGGCGGCAGGAAGATAACTGCGTCTATATGACCGGCCCGGCCGCAGAAGTCTTTGCCGGCATCTGGCCGGAGTAAAACCCATCAGCGGACAGAAAAATGAATTCATCCTTTCACATTGGACAAATCAAGGTCGGCCTCAATGAGTCGCTGTTTATCATTGCCGGGCCGTGCGTGATTGAAAGCCGCGACGTATGCCTGCGGATTGCCGAGACGCTGCTCGGCATCCGGGAGCGTACCGGCGTGGATGTGATCTTCAAGGCCAGTTTCGACAAGGCCAATCGCTCAAGCATCGACAGTTTTCGCGGTCCCGGTCTGGAAAAAGGCCTTGCCATACTGGATGACGTACGCACGAAGACGGGCCTGCCCGTCCTGACCGATGTCCACGAGCCGGCTCAGGCCGAGACCGTCGGCAAGGTCGTCGATTGCCTTCAGATTCCGGCGTTTTTATGTCGTCAAACTGATTTGCTGGTCGCCTGCGGCCGGACACAAAAGCCCGTCAATATCAAAAAAGGCCAGTTCGTCAGCCCTGACGAGATGAAAAACTGCGTCGAAAAGGTACGTTCCACCGGAAACCAAAAGATTCTCTTGACCGAACGGGGCACCTTTTTCGGCTACAACCGCAATGTCAACGATATGACCGCCATCCCGCTGATGCAGCAAATCGGCTGTCCGGTCGTCTTTGACGCCACACACAGTACCCAGCGGCCGGGCGGATTGGGTACGGCCAGCGCCGGCATGCCCGATATGGCCCCGATATTGGCCCGCGCTGCAACAGCAGCAGGCGCCAACGCCCTGTTTATGGAAATCCACCCCGACCCGGCCAACGCCCTTTGCGATGCGGCCTGTATGCTCCCGCTGAACGAAGTGGAATCGCTGGTCTCGATGTGCGACCGTATCCATCACCTGATTCGCGACCCCAAATCATAATGGCCAAGTCAACCTATCACTATCTGTTCGGGCCTGTTCGCTCGCGTCGTCTGGGCCAAAGCCTGGGGCTGGACATCGTCCCGATGAAGACCTGCACACAGAACTGCCTCTATTGCCAACTGGGCAAAGACGCCCCGCTGACGCTCGAGCGCAAAGTCTATGTGCCGACCGACGCGGTACTGGCTGAATTGCGCCAACGGTTAGACGAGGGACTGTCCGCCGACTACATCACCCTCAGCGGCTCAGGTGAGCCGACCTTGCACAGTGAGCTGGGCGTCATCATCGACGGCATCAAAAAACTGACCGACATTCCCGCGGCCGTCATCACCAACGGCACGCTGCTGTATCAGCCGGACGTTCGGCGGGACTGCGCCAGGGCAGATGTCGTACTGCCCTCGCTCGATGCCGGCGACGAAGCGACCTTTCGCCGCCTGAACAACCCGCATCCCGACCTGAATTTCGAGGTCTTCATCGATGGCTTATGCCGGTTTCGCGACGAATACGCCGGCCAAATCTGGCTGGAGGTTTTTTTCTGTCGGGGGATCAACACCGACGAGGACCGTATTCGAAACATCGCCCGACTCGTCGCAAAAATCCGCCCGGACAAAGTCCAGCTCAACACCGCTGCGCGTCCGACCACCCACGCCGAGGCGATGCCGGTTTCGCCTCAGGAATTGGAGCAGATCGCCCCAAAACTGCACCCGCAAGCCGAAATCATTGCCGATTTCAGCCGTCATCAAGCCCCCGCCGCATCGGCAAACCTCACCGGCAACACCGAAACGATTCTTGCCATGCTCCGTCGCCATCCCTGTTCATTAGAAGACATCGGCGTCGGGCTTTCCCTCAGCCCCGATCAAGTGCGTCCATTACTGGACACTCTCCTGAAAACCGGCCAAATCTTGTCTGATACACGGTCGGGCACGGAATTTTATAAGATTCCCTGATTTTTCCCCCGTCCCGATCCATCCCCCTCCTTCTTCAAGTTTTTGCTGTCGGACAACGAGAATTTTTATGGG
>DSDR01000362.1 GCA_011048645.1 Phycisphaerales bacterium | reverse complement strand
TCGCGATTACCTATGCCTTGGCCCGACTGTTTAAGTTCAGCTACGAAGACGCCGCCCCGACGGCGATGATCGGCGCATCCAATCATTTTGAAGTCGCTATCGCCACGGCCACGATGCTGTTCGTGCTGTCCTCCGGTGCAGCCCTGGCCACCGTCGTCGGCGTCCTGATCGAAGTGCCGCTGATGCTGATGCTGGTGAAATTCTGCGTCCGCACCCAAGGCTGGTTTAGCCCTGAACAGGAGCAATTGCATCGCGTACAATAATATAAGGAGTTTTTATGAGCCATTTTATGAATTTGGATATCGAGAGTGGCGTTTCGATGCCTTTGGTCTGCGTGCCGGCCGGTGGGTTTGAGATGGGCAGTCCGGACCAAGAGGAAGGCCATGAAGCAGAAGAATCCCCTCTGCACCATGTTCAGCTCACCAAAGACATCTGGATGGGCCAATGCCCGGTAACGCAGCGTCAATGGCAAGCTGTGAAGGGTCGATATAGAGATCAGGATGATCAGGAGGCCGATTGTCCGGCGGTGCAAGTCAGTTGGAATGATGCACAGGCGTTTGCCGAAGCGATGAACAAACTGTTTCCTTCGATACGGTTCAGGCTGCCGACTGAAGCGGAGTGGGAGTATGCCTGTCGGGCGGGAACAACGACGCGCTTTGCCGGCGGCGATACGGAAGCGGATTTGGCTGCGGCGGCATGGTATGCCGGTAACAGCGAGGGCCGTGTGCATCCCGTCGGAGGACGCCGGCCCAATACTTGGAATCTCTATGACATGCACGGCAACGTCTTTGAATGGTGCTCGGACTGGGAAGGGCCTTATCCGTTAAAGACCGCCATCGACCCGCTTGGCCCCGACATGGAGACCAAACGCATCATGCGCGGCGGCTGTTTCAAATGTCCGCCGCCGTACTACCGATCGGCTAACCGTTACAGTGGCCTGCCCGACCACCGCAGCACAAACATCGGCTTTCGACTGGTCGGAGAAGTATATTGAATACCATTTGAAACCTCTATACAGGAGACTGGACATGTTTACGAAAATGCTTGTCGCAACGGACTTATCGGATGCCTCGACACAGGTGATATGCAGTCTGGAAGGATTAAAGAAAATCGGTACAAAAGAAGCGGCTTTGGTTCATTGTTTTAATATCCGAGATGTCGGCACACTGGCCGATCAGTTGATGGAGATGACGCGGCCGTCGTTTGAGAAACAACAGTAAATCCTCGCGGATATGGGCTATAAAACGAGCGGCCAAATGGTTCTTGGATTGCCGCATATTGAAATCAACCGTTTGGTCGATAAATATGACTGTTCGCTGGTCGTCGTCGGTTCTCATGGCCGAACGATGGCCGGAGAAATTTTTCTGGGGGGTGTAGCCAGTTCAGTTTTACACAACGCGACTCGACCTGTATTGGTACTTCGGTTGAAGTTAAAAGACGAAGAGGGCAAAAAGGTCTGCGAGCCGGCGATCTGCGACCCATTGCACCATGTTTTATTCCCGACGGATTTTTCTGATAACGCCGAACGTGCGTTTGCCCATGTCAAAAAAATCGCCGAGTGCGGGGCCGATCAGATTACCCTGTTGCACGTCCAGGACAAGGGCAATATCGACCGACACCTTAGAGCAAAGCTTGAAGAATTCAACCAAATCGATACCGAACGGTTGGAACGGCTGAAGGTCGAGATTGAAGGTCTCGGCGCAAAAAAAGTCAATGTGGAATTGCCCTATGGCTCGCCGAAAAAAGAAATCATTGATCGAACCCGACAAGACGATATCTCGCTGGTCATAATGGGCACACAGGGGCGCGGCTATGTCGGCGAGCTTCTGTTGGGCAGCGTCAGTTATGCGGTAGCGCGACATTCACAAACGTCTGTTTTATTAATTCGGGCAATTCGGTAAAAACCCGAGAATGGAGTTACAAACGTCAGGAAAAACTCCTGCGCGAGGGGTTTGCCAAAGCCGGGGGTAACGATGGACCTGGAACACTGGATTCCTGTCAGCATGGCACAGGAGACCACCGAACCTGTCTTTTTTGCCGCCGTTTGAATATCGCTGAGTTCGGTTATTGACGACAAAATATTATACGTTATAATTAACACAGCGATTTGGGAGGCTATAATGAAAAATGGCCGGTTACCATATTAATCGCCGTCAACTTAGGTCGGAAATACCCAGATTTAATATGTCAGGTTATACAGAAAAAAAAGTAGGTACCAACACGCATTCCATAGAATGTGTGGAAAAGTCAACGTCTTTTCAGTGCAAACTCCAGTCCTTAAAGCGGGACTGGGGCACTACTCCCCCGTAGCCATCCACTTTTTCAGTCACGTTTTGCCTGTTGGCTTCATTTCTGCTCCATAAGGGTAAGATTCCTTGGCCAGCCTGCTTCCGTTTATGGATATATTCGGAACCGTTTACTATTTTTTTGTGAAAACACCTATGAAGACTGCTGCAACAACTAAAGACCACGTTTGTCATCCGGAAATCGCCAAACGGCGAACATTCGCTATCGTCTCGCATCCGGATGCCGGTAAAACCACGCTGACAGAAAAATTCCTGCTTTACGGCGGAGCGTTAACCCTGGCCGGCTCCGTCACGTCCCGCAAAAACCAGCGTGCCACCGCCTCGGATTGGATGGAATTGGAAAAAAAGCGTGGCATTTCAATCAGTTCGACGCTGCTCCAGTTCGATTATAAAGGGTTTTTAATCAATCTGTTGGATACGCCGGGACATAAAGACTTTTCAGAGGATACCTATCGCGTTCTCATGGCCGTGGACGCCGCGATTATGGTCATTGATGCGGGTAAAGGCATCGAAAGTCAAACACGCAAGCTGTTTGAGGTATGCAGACAGAGAGGGGTGCCGATATTCACCTTCATGAATAAAATGGATCGCCCGACGCTGGACCCTCTGGCGCTGCTGGATGAGCTGGAGAGTGTGTTGGGTATTGCGACCTATCCGATGAACTGGCCGCTGGGGACGGGCTTTGAATTCAAGGGTGTCTGGGATCGCCAGACAAAGCAGGCCCATCTCTACGAGCGAACCCCCGGCGGCGCCTATCGTGCCCCGGTGGCAACCACGTGTTTATCCGATCCGGTCGTACGCAGCCGTTTGGACGAAACAACATACCACACCGTTTGCGAAGAAGTGTCGATGCTGGACGGAGCGGGCGCCGAATTCCATCATGACGATGTGCTGGCCGGGCGCACCACTCCCGTGTATTTCGGCAGCGCGTTGAATAATTTTGGCATACAGCTTTTACTGGACGGATTTTTGGACTATTCCTCCCCGCCGCTTGGCCGTCGATGCCGGACTGAAATCGTCGCACCCACACACCCTCATTTTTCGGGTTTCGTCTTCAAAATACAGGCGAACATGGATCCGCGCCACCGCGACCGGATTGCCTTCGTTCGCATCGTGTCGGGTACATTTGAACGCGATATGACCGTCACCCATATCCAAAGCGGCAAACGCATTCGCTTAGCCAATGCGGCCAAACTGTTTGGCCGGGAGCGGGAAACCGTCGATGTGGCCTACCCCGGTGATGTCGTCGGGATTATCGTCAATTCCAACTTCGGGATCGGCGACACGCTGACCACCGATCCTTCTATTACCTATCACGAAATTCCCCGGTTTGCACCGGAGTGTTTTGCATACCTTGAAAACCCTGTGTCAGGCAACTCCAAACGATTCAGCAGCGGTCTGACCCAACTGCTTCAGGAAGGCGTGATCCAATGCTACGAATTGCCCTCTGCGATGCGGAGAGTGCCTCTTCTTGGAGCGGTCGGGCCGCTTCAGTTTGACATCGTGCAATACCGGCTTGAGAGCGAATATGGGGTAACCTCCCGGATCGTGAGCGCGCCCTGGAGCCTGTCGCGCTGGCTTTCCCCCACTGCCGACGTTACAACGTTGAAATTGCCGCAGGGAGCCTGTCCGGTCCTTGACGGCCAGGGGCGCCCGGTACTCCTGCTGTCAGACGACTGGTCGCTAAGGTATTTTCAAATGCAAAATCCTGATGTTCAGGTCAGCGATATTCCTTTTCAGGATAATGACCGCCAAGAGAATCGCCCATGAGTGGGTTTTTCCGCAATGTGAATACTCCATAAGAAAAACAGAATGAACAAAAAATTAAAAAACGGATACAGGTACTCAAGGAGAGATTGCAGAACCGTCAACTTCGACTGACGGCCGCGATTCAGCAGCCGGACGAACCCGATGAGGCCGACCAGGTGCGACGAGAGATCGCAATAATCACAGAAGAACTTCAACTGCTAAGGGAATAATGGACAAAACAAACAGACAACACATAACGATGGATGCAATCACAGCCTGTCGTGTGTGCCTTTGCGGCACGGCAAACCCGTTCGCCAGAGTGGATAACCGCGATTATTGGAGCTGCCCGACGTGTACCTCAATTTTCCTGGACGATACGCAGCTTCCTGACAGACAAACCGAATATCAACAATACCTGCTGCACAACAATGACCCGAAGGATCCGGGCTATCAAGCATTTCTCAACAAGCTGGCCGAACCCCTACTGAAAAAACTTGAGCCTGGCATGAAAGGGCTGGATTTTGGCTGCGGAGCAGGGCCGGCATTGGGATTGATGCTGGCGGACATGGGATACGAGATGAACTTCTATGACCCGTTCTTTTTCCAGCCGGATACTTCCGTTTTGCACAAGACCTACGACTTTATTGTGTGCAGCGAAGTGGCCGAGCATTTCCATCAGCCTTCCCATGAGTTTGCACGGCTTGATGCCATGCTGAATCCAAATGGCTGGCTGGGTATTATGACGTGTTTCCAAACGGATGATTTAAAGTTTGCCAATTGGCATTACCGGCGAGACCTGACACATGTGGTGTTTTACCGCGAAGAGACCTTTCGCTATCTGGCTTGGCAATTTGGATGGGATTGCCAAATCCCTGCCAAAAATATCGTACTTCTGCAAAAGAGCGGTTCGATTGCCCCCTTCAGCAGACGAAAACAAATCCCGGAAAGGCGGCCCCGATGACACATCAATTTGAAGAACTGGACTACCGGAAGACTCCTCTGGGCGAACTGGTCCTGCGTCGCCGCCAATCCCCCTCTGTTTCGGACTGGGTGTATGAGGTCACGCTTGACCATGAAATGCTGATGTCAAGCTCGGTCAACGTCAGTGAAAAGGAATTGGCCAGGATCGCCCTGAACCCGCGCAAAGAGCAGCCCGTGGATGTGCTTGTGGGAGGACTGGGACTTGGCTATACGGCTGCGGCCGCGCTGGAGTATCCCAATCTTCGCCAGCTCGTCGTCGTTGAACTGCTGGAGCCGGTCATCGCCTGGCATCGCAACCGACTCGTGCCGCTGGCCGAGACCCTCATTGAGGACCCGCGATGCGCTCTCGTCGAGGGGGATTTCTTCGACTATGTCAACACCATCGGCCCGGGCCGGCAATACGATGCCATTCTGCTGGACATCGATCATGCGCCCGACTGCTGGCTTGACCCCAAACACCGTCAGTTTTATACCCCTGATGGACTGAAAAACCTCGCCCAAAGGCTTTGTCCGGGAGGGGTTTTTGCGCTCTGGTCGGCCTGGAAGCCGGAACTCGAATTTATCGACCTGCTCGGCGGTGTGTTCCAGTCCGTCCAGACGCATGAAATATCCTTTTACAATCCCCATATAAACCAAGACGATTCAAATTGGGTAATTACAATGGAAAAAAGAAAAAGCCCGACCTCATCAGAACACACAAAAAACACCCAATGAGCAAGTAAAGGGTGCAAAAACAGAAAAGTCCGATATAACGCCAAAATAATCATCTAGCCCAAGTTCCGCAGTTAGGGGGTTAAACCGTTGTTTTAGGCGTAAAAACGACGAAAGTCTTCATTACATTTCATTCCAACCGCGGCCGGTCAGGCCGAGGTCGCTGAGGTAGTGGCTGTTGCTGCGGTGGGCGAACCCCGGCGTCATCACACTTCGCCGCCCGTAGGCGTCATACTCATACCGCTCCGCAACGCCCCATTCGGTCAGCATCGCCGCCGGGCTGTACAGGTGGTCGTGCAGATAGTAATACCAAACCGAAGGCGTCCCGTCCACCACCCACTCAAACCCCAGCACCTCGTCGATAGTATTGCCATAGATGTAAT
>DSDR01000078.1 GCA_011048645.1 Phycisphaerales bacterium | reverse complement strand
GGCACCAGCGCGCACAACAGCGCGGCACAACAGCGCGGCGGCGCAAGCCGCCCGATACGGGATGCGAGTATGTTGAACGTTATCCAAGGCGTGGTGTTATCCGGCGGCTCGCGCCGCTCGGCTGTTGTTACGTGTCGCAATCCGGCCGCTTGCGCTGCTCGGCTATTGTATGCGACATTATCCGGCTCACTTGTGCGGCTCAGGTAAAATGACCTTTCTGGCCGAAAAATAAACATTTTTGGCCTGCTCCTGAACGCGGTGAACGCTTACCAAAGATTAAAGAGCAAAATTGAGGATTCACTCTTTCGGGCGAGCCATTTTATGGCCTTTTTCAGAACACTGTTCTTAGTTCTTAGTTCGTAGTTCAACTCATAACTCATAACTCATAACTCAAAACTCAAAACTCTCCTTCGAGGTTCAATGATTCATCAATCAGTCATTTTATTTTAAGAGGTCTAAGAGGCTCCCTTGGTTTCTGTGCCGGCCGGGGCGACGCAGAAGATGTAAATCAGCGGTTCGGCGCCGGTGTTGACGATATTGTGTGTGGTGTGCGGCGGGATGTAGCAGATTTTGCCGACGCCGACATCCAGTTTCCGGTCTCCGACGTGAGCGGTTCCCTGCCCGGCCAGAAAGACCAGTTGCTCTTCGTTGCCATCGGTGGAGTGTTGGCCGCAATCATTGCCCGGGGCCAGCCAGACCCGCCCGGATTTCATCCCGCAGCTTTTCGGCACGCCGGGAATCAACCGCTGATAACTCTGTTCGCTGTTCAAATCAATCACAAAGGCATTCGGCATCAATGTTTCCTTTCAAATATGAATAAATATGATGGCCATTCCTACCGAAAGGGAGCAAAAAAGTCAACTCATTTGGCGGAAAAATGGTAAAATTTCGAAATTTCTCACGCTGTGATCCGTTTCTTTCGAACATTCAGCAAGTTCGTTCTAACTTTATTTATTATAATATGATAAGAGCCGTCTGGCAGCATTTTTCGAGCGGCTAGACGGCTGTTTTAACCGGTCAAAGAAACGGTTGATTGGCGAAATTTTATCGAAAAATTTCGTAACCGGTTGACGTTTTTCGAAATTATTGCTAAGATACGGTTATGTCGAAGCGTAAAATCAACCAGAAAGATATCGCCGATTCCCTTCGATTGTCGGTTGCCACCGTATCGAAAGCGCTTAGCGGGGATTATTCGGATATCAATACAGAAACGCGGGCCCGTGTGGTCAATATGGCCAGTCAGCTTGGGTATATGCACGGGTCCCGTCGTCAACAAGCCATCGCCGAGGATACCGCATCATACCTGGTCGGTGTGCTGATTCTGCGCAAACTGCACGAATGGCAGCATACGACCTATTTTGCCGGAATGAGCGAAAAGTGCGCCAAGCTGAACGTTTCGCTCATTTTGCATTATGTCAGCGAAGAGAGCTGTGAGCATATTTTTGACCAGGAACATCAGCCCCCGGCTATGCGTGAGGGGAAACTGTCGGGGCTGATCCTGGTGAACCACTGGCCTCAGGGGATTGCGGCTCGTCTGGCCGCACGCCAGCCGTGTGTGTCGATCCAGCAGCCGTATCCTCAGGCTCGCATCGATCTGGTGGGGGTCGATGAGGTGCAGGGTGTTGATACGCTGGCCGACCATTTGTACGGGCTGGGTCATCGACGTATCGGCTTTTTCGGGCATTGTCCGCAGGTGGACTTTGCCCGCCGTCGCTTCGGGGCCTATGTCAGTGCCTTGTGTCGGCTGGGGCTGGACTATAACCCGGCCTATACTGTGCCGCTTTCGGCGGCGCATCTGGAGGATAAAGAGATTATTCTCACCGGCCAAATCGAATCCGTGACGCGACGTATTCAGCACGGGGTCCGAGCGTGGATTTGTGCCAGTGATTGGGTGGGGTATTTGCTTTGCCGAGGACTTATCGATCGGGGATACAGCATCCCCAAAGACGTCTCCGTCGTCGGATTCGATGACAGTGAGGACAATACGCTCGGATGCCCCAAGCTGACCAGTATTTCCATACCGGCTCAAAAAATCGGGGCCGAAGCGCTGCGGCGGCTGATTAACCGGATGCGCCACCCGGCCAGCCCCGTTCTGCGGGTAATGCTGCCATGCAAGTTGTTTGAGGCGCAAACGACCGGTGCGCCGCCCCGCGGCCTGTAGGGGGGACCGCGGGCATTTCGGTTTCGTGCCGCACGGTTGCCGGTGAACAAGAAAACTCAAGAACAGGGAGATTGTTTTGAAGTCAACATTCGCCTCCGCATTCAACGTAACCCTGTGTCTGGTCGTCGTGCTGTCTGTTTGCGGCCTGTTGCAGGCCGCCCCGTATGCCGGCGATATTCTGGAACTTGAGCAGCCCGACGGGTCTGTGGTTCAGATACGATTCTGGGGGGACGAGTATTACGCCCGCGGGGAAAGCCTTGACGGCTATACCGTCGTCCGCGATCCGGCGACCGGCTGGATCGTGTACGCCCAACTGAATGAAGACGGTTCCGAGTTGATTGCGACCGAGGTGGTGTACGATCACCGCGTGCCGACCGATCCCAATCATCCGCTGCTTTTTGAGCATCCTCACGTTCGTACCGCCGGTCATGATCAGGCGCATCGCCGGTCGGGACTGCCGCGCCGGCTCCGCCAGCGGCAGGAGGTGATTGAGGCGATTCATCTTGAGCGGCGAATTCAACTGCATCCCGAACGGTTTATGCAGGCCGCTGAGGAGGGCGTCTATGCCGCCCCGGCGGAGACGGCGCCTGCGCCGGTGAGCGGTTCCGTTGTCGGGCTGACGCTTTTGGTGGAATTTCCCGATCAGCGGGCAACGATATCCGCCTCGGAAATTGACCGATTTTGCAATGAATGGGGCTATACCGGATACGGCAATAACGGGTCGGTGCGCGACTACTTTTGGGAGGTGTCCGGCGGACAACTGGACTACACCAATGTCGTGACCGATTATGTTATGCTCAACAACAATAAAAGTTATTACGACAGTTGCGGCGGCTGGGGCAAAGCCGGCGAATTGATTGACGAGGCGCTGAACAAATTGTGTGCACAAGGTTTTGACTTTTCAGGGTTAACCCGCCGCAGCAATGGACGGGTGATGGCGCTGAATGTCTTTTACGCCGGGTCGCCGGCGTGCGGCTGGAGCGAGGGGCTGTGGCCGCATATGAGCACACGTAACGTAACGATTTGCGGAACCTCCTTCGGTACGTACCAAATCACCAACATCGGCAGCAGCCTGCGGCTGGGTACGTTTTGCCACGAGAACGGCCATATGGTACTCGGATACCCGGACCTGTATGATTATACGGATGCAACAAACGGGGCGGGCAGTTTTTGTCTGATGAGCTACAGCGGCCCCGGCCAAAATCCGGTTCCGCCGTGCGGCTATCTGCGCTCCACCAGCGGGTGGGAGACCGTTGTCGATATCACCCATGATCCGTCCGGGACGCTGCGCACCCATCCGGCCAATACCAACCTGAGCTACCGCTACTCGAATCCGAATAACAGCCGGGAATACTTTTTAATCGAAAGCCGCCTCAAAACCGGACGCAACAGCGGTTTGCCGGCCGAGGGTTTGTTGATCTGGCGGATCAATGAAGACGGTTCGAATACGTCGCCTACGCCTCATCCGACGCATCCGTATCGCCAGTTCTTCCGTGTCGCGCTGGAACAGGCCGACAACCAGTTTCACCTTGAACGCAAGAGCAACTACGGCGATGCGAACGATTCATTCAGGGGCGGTTATCGCGACACCTTTGACGATTTTACCACCCCTGACGCCAAGTGGTGGGATGAGAGTTTTTCGGGTCTTTCGATTACCCAGATTTCATCGGTGTCGGGACAGATGAGTTTTCTGGTCGGCGGGGGATTCAAGCCGACGGCGCATTATCGGTTTGAACGCAACGGACAGGACGCCTCGGACAACGGCTACCACGCGGTCGGCTACAATTTCCCCGGCGACGGTTCGTTTTGGAATGACGCCAGTTTTGAGGGCAGTTATTCCGATTTGGGCGGGTCGCTTCAGCTCAGCGGTGCGGGCGAGTATGCCGAGCTGCCGTCGGCGGTGGGAGCCGGCGGGCAGATCGGGATTGCGTTCTGGATGCGGGCTGACCAAAAGGCCGATATGATTCCGCTGGATAAGTTTCCCGCCGATGCATCGGGGGCCGGCTGGAGCGTACGCCTCCGAAATGACGGGCATATTGCCTTCCTGGTCGGCAGTGCGGGCCATCATACGGAAGTTGCCACGCGCCATCCGGTCTATGAGGCCGGACGATGGGTCCATGTCGCCTGTTCTTTCAAAGACGGGCAGGCTCGCATTTTTATCAACGGTCGGCTGCGGGCGCTGCAAAGCGGCCTGACGCAGACGCCCGATACGTCGGTGATGCCGGTTCGTTTGGGCATTCCTTCGCAGATCCATACCGAGTGGGTTTATCAAGGATTGATTGACGACGTGCGTTTTTACGATATGGAATTGACCGAAGGACGGCTTGAAGCCGTTGACGGATTGAACTTCAAACCCGGCCGAGGGACGATTCTGCATTTGCCGTTGGATGAACGAAGCGGCGTTGTGGCCGAAGATCGAAGCCGACATCGTAAAGACGGCAGCTTGAAAAACGGGTTGTCATTTGACAGCAATTCAGAGTCGGGCGTCGCAGACGCCGCGCTGCGATTTGACGGGACGGATGATTACATTGAAGTGCCCGGCGGCTTCTACCAGTTTAACGGCGGTTTAACGGTGTCGATGTGGGTCTATCCCACGGAGGTCAAACAGTGGGCGCGTTTTATCGACTTCGGCAATGGAAGCAGCGCAGACAATATCCTGCTGGCGCGGTATGGCACGACCAATGATCTGACATTTCAGGTTTATAACGGATCGTCCGGCGGCGGACACGTTCGGGCGGCGAATGCGATTGAGCTGAATACATGGCAGCATTTTGCGGCAACAATAACTGACGGCGGCTCTGTTGTCCTGTATAAGAACGGACAGGTTATTGCCTCCGGGATCTCGGGCAGCGCTTTGAACGTGTATCGCACGCGAAACTATATCGGGCGGAGCAACTGGGACGCCGATGCCTATTACGCCGGTCTGATGGATGACATTCGGCTGTACAACGACGCGCTTTCGGGGTCTGAAGTTCAGTCGCTGTATCAGCATCGTCGAATGGATTCGCCTTATCCCCTTCATGGCGCTGACGATGTCAATCCGAATATTATTCTTGAATGGACGCCGCCGATGAATGCGGTGCGCTATGATGTGTATGTTGGAACCACCGCTTCGGCGGTGGCCTCGGCCGGGCCTGATGCGCCGGCGTATCAGGGACGGCGTTTGAATCCGCGCTATAAACCGGCCGCGCTGGATGCATGGCGGGATTATTTCTGGCGCGTGGATGCGATCCTGACGGACGGAAGCGTGGTGAGCGGGCCGGTATGGGCTTTTTCAACCGTCGGCGGCGTGATGCGTCAGGTCTGGACAGGTATCAGCGGGACCTCGGTTGCCGACCTGACCGGCAGCGACGATTACCCCGATTATCCGACATTGACGGACTGGTCAAGAGATTTTGAGGCGCCGACCGATTGGGCGGACAATTACGGCACGCGCATGGTCGGGCTGTTGTATGCGCCGGTTTCAGGGCCGCACACGTTCTGGATTGCCAGCGACGACAGTTCGGAGTTGTGGCTCAGTCCGGTGCCGAACCCCTCACAAATGGCGAAATACGCCTCGGTGACCGGCTGGACCAACCCGCGCCAATGGGATCGATACGCCTCACAGAAAACCCCGCCGTTGAATCTGGTTGCCGGAAACTTTTACTATGTCATGGCGCTGCAAAAAGAAGGCGGCGGCGGCGATCATCTGGCGGTGGCCTGGGAAGGGCCGAGCAATCCCGTTCGCAGTATTATCGACGGATTCTGGCTGACGCCGGCGCGGGACAATGAATGGCCGTCGTTTCATTCGCCTGCCTTGCCGTCCCTTTCGATTGATGAGGGAAAGACACTGAATCATTCAATCGCCGCCAGCGCCTCGGACCCGGATGATGATGCGCTGACTTATGTCAAATACGGCGGGCCGCAATGGCTCAGTGTGGCGCCGAATGGACAGTTGTCAGGTACGCCGCGGGACGGCGATACGGGTGTGAATACGTTTCTGATCGGCGTTCAGGATGGTAAAGGCGGCTCGGAT
>DSDR01000190.1 GCA_011048645.1 Phycisphaerales bacterium | reverse complement strand
CTCGGCCTCGTTGCCGAAAGTCTTGCCCATCAGCTTGCGAGCCATCCCGATGACGCCGTCCGCCTCCAGTACCATCACCAGAACCGGAGAGGAGGACAAATACCGCACAACACCCTCAAAAAAAGGCTTGCCCTCATGAACGGCATAGTGTTGACGCGCCAACGCCTCGGAAATATGCATCAGCTTGGCGGCGACGATCTTAAGCCCTTTGTCTTCAAATCGGCTCAAAATCCGACCCATCAACCGCCGCTGTACCGCGTCCGGCTTGATAATGATCAATGTACGTTCAGCCATGAGTGTCTTTTCCTCGGCCCGGGACAGGTTCAGCGAATGCTCGGCACGATAAAGATTTCGACGCGGCGATTGGCCGGGTTGCCCCCTTTGTTGGGTCGATTCGGCTCAACCGGACGATACTCGCCGTGTCCTTTAACCGCCATACGTTCCTGTTCAATGCCGTTTTGGCCGAGATGATTCAATACCGAAATCGCCCGATGCGCCGACAGATGCCAGTTGGTCGGATGAGCCTGCCGCGTGGCGGCTCGACGAATCGGCACATCATCGGTATGACCGGCAATGACCAAATCAAACTGCTTGGCCTCGGAGGTGTTCATAATGTTGGCCAGGGCCTTCAGCGATTCGGCGGCGGCGGCCTGGACTTCATCGCTGCCCAGATTAAACAGCAGATCGCTCTTGAATTTCAGCGATCCGGTGGCCTCGTCAAAATCGATCATCTCACTGGTTCGGGCAAATTCCTGGAGTTGGACATTCAGCTCCAGCGGCAGCGGGGCGCCGCCTTCCAGCAATTGAGCTTGCAGTTTGGCAATCAGGGCCTTCTTTTCTTCCAGGTCCGCCTCAAGGGCCGCGACCAGCGCTTCTCGCGCCGCCACATCGGCGCTGGATTGGCCTCTCAAGGCATCGATCTGCTGCTGTTTTTGCTGGATCGACTGGTTGCATTGCGACAAGGCCGCCTCCAATTCACCAATGTGATCCTGCTGAATGCGGTTCTGAGCCTGCAAGTCTTCATACTGCTGCTGGCTGATGCCGCAACCGCCGGCCGTCATCACGATCACGATCAGTGTCAGTATCCATCCGAAAAACCTGCTCCTGGTCATTGCCAAATCCTTTCAAAAAACATCCTGTTTTTTCTGAATTTCAAGAAGTAACATCTTTGTATCTATCGGCTAAACAGTTCCAAAAACTCTTAAAAAACAGTCATTTAGCCTTGTTTTTCTTCTTTTTCGCCTTTTTTTCACGGGCAGGCTTGGCCGCTTTGGGCTTTTTTTCACCTTTGGTCGCGGTTATGGCCCACATCACCAACACCACCAGTCCCAGCACACCGGCCACAACCCAAATCAGATTGATATCGGCCACGGTGGTTTCGACCAGTGTTTTCAACAGCGATGGCGAGACATCCTGAATCGCGGCGGTCAGAATAATTCCCGCCAGCATCAGGGCCAATACCGGCAGGAACATCATCGCTCCGTAAATGCCAGAGGCCGGGTCTTCCGGTGCAACGGCAACCATTGCCGGGCCGCCCGGCGCCATCGCGGTTGCCGGAGCGGCAGGTTCGCCGCCGATTTGAGCCGCCGCTTGGCCGCTTTGAGCCTTGCCTTCCAGGTCTTCGGCCTCGCCGACCAGCCCGGCTTCATCGGCCACAGGCTCGGCCCCGACGTCGCCGCCTTCGGCGCCGGTCGGCAGAATATCATCCAACACCGCCCCCAGCGAGGTGTCATCGGCCTGCAGCGACAAGTCCAGCAACCCCGAACCGCTGCCGAAACTTTCAAGGTTCGAATCGGCGTCGAGGCTTTCGATTTCGTCGATATCGCCATCGCCGGCCTGGGTCTCGGTTTTAGTGTCTTCGGTGAGTTTGTAGGCGTCTTCCGTGCCGCTGAGCAAATTGATGCCGACAGTTCCAACATTTGTGTCGGCGCTGGTCAGATCACCCATTTGGCTTAATCCGAAACCTCCTTCGCTTTCTTTGTCTTTATCCTTTTTTTCTTTGTCGTCTTCATCCGGCTCAAGCGTGATTTCACCGCTTTCCTCAACCGAAATATCCAGTTCGCTCCCGCCGCTGGTTAAATCAAGCCCGAAGAGGTCTTCTGTCAGGGCGTCCACATCCTCGACCTTGAAAACCGACTTTCCGGCATCCATATATTGGCGGAGTTTGCCTTCTTTGACCAAGTCCTGGACCTCTTTTTCACTTTTCTTGAGTTTGTCCATGACCTCTTGCATTTTGTAATAGTTTGCAGCCATAATTTGTCCTGTTTATGTTGCCGGTTAATGATGTTTTTTTTATAAGATTCTGTTATCAACACGCACTTCCAATGCGAAATGTTTGACGCGATCTTTCTTATTATTATACCGCTTATTATACCGCGCGCCAGGAGGTATGCAATTTTTTTTTGAACAGACAAAAGGTTTGAATCATTTTGCGGTTCCGTAACAAAGAAACATAATAATATCAAAAATATTAAGTATATACGAAATATATTTTTTCAGTTAAATGGGTGAGTCATTCTGTCGAAATGAAAACGTGAAACGAGGCCTTATTGTGGACATTGTGAATCTAAAGTTAATGTTTGATGTTGATTTAGGGGTATTGAAACTCGACAATGGGCAGTAAAAAAACAGTAACACAATGCGGCCTGCCGGCAGTCATTCTGCTGATTGGCTTGACGGCTGGCGGGGCGGTGTATGTACTGGCGGATCGTCTCATCAGAAAAGAGGCCGTGCATCGCTTTGAACAGGATGCCGCGGTCTGTCTGGTCAACGCCGCCAAACTATTGGAACGCTACGAAACAGGCGTTCAGAAGCTGAAATTCTTTTTTGAGTGCAGCGAGGAGGTTACACCTCAGGAGTTTCAGGGGTTCGCCGCGCCGTTATCGGCGTCCCGCGAAGGCCTTCAAACGCTCTGCTGGATTCCCAAAGTTCCCCTTGACGAAAAACAGTCTTTCGAAATGCGCGTCCATTGCGACGGACCTGGACAGTTTCGTATTCGGCGTTCTGTCGGCCCTGGCGATTATATCGGCTCGATGGGGCAATCGTGTTATCTCCCATTGGTTTATCAAAAGCCGCACCTCGAAAATGCGCCGCCGTTCGGCTATGATTTGTCGGTACATAAATCCTTCAGTGATGCGTTTGAAACGGCCCTTCGAGCGAACACGATCGTTTCCGTGACGGACAAAGACGTGTTCGTTTCGCAAGGCATGCAGGTGCGTTTGGTTTTGCTGGCGCCGGTTTATGATGCTGTCGATGCGCCGCAACAGACCCTGCAGGATCGCATCGACCATCTTCTGGGGTTTGTTGCGGGCGTCTATGATGTTCCGCAGGGGATGCGCCATGCGATTGAAGGCGATCATCATTCCGTGGCGGTTCAGTTGACCGGAGAGGATGGAATCTGTTTCAGTTCCACCGGCCCGACTTCGGAAATATCCTCCGAGTCGGCAATGACGCTCAGCCGCCATGTTACACTTGGCCATGCCGATTGGCAGTTGCAGGTCGAGGCGTTAAAAAACTATCGCGGCGCCTATTCCGGCTGGATGACGGGGGGGCTGTCGGCCTTTACGCTGGTGTTGACGGTTCTGGTGGCGCTGTATCTGTTCGATCTTGCACGTCGCCGTAAAAGAACCGAACAATTGGTGAGGCGGCGCACAGCGGAACTAGCCGCTGAAAAGGAACGCGCCGATAGGATGGCCGAGCAGGCTCAATTCGCCAATCAGGCCAAAAGCGAGTTTTTGGCCAATATGAGCCATGAAATCAGAACGCCGATGAACTCGATTATCGGTTTTGCGGATTTGCTGGTCGAAGAAGACCTTTCGCCCGATCAACTGGAATACGTCCAGACCATTCGGGACAGCGGCCGAACTTTATTGGCGCTGCTCAATGATATATTGGATTTTTCAAAAATTGAGGCCGGCCATCTGGATATTGAGCATATCGAGTGCGACCTGACGGATCTGCTTCGACGGATTGAGGGGATGATCAAGCCGTCAGCCGAGCGAAAAGGATTGAAATTTGGAGTGTTTTTGAGCCGGGATATGCCGTCGAGTGTGATGATCGATCCGATCCGTCTCCAACAGTGTCTTGTCAACCTGGCCGGCAACGCCGTCAAGTTTACCGAAGCCGGACATGTCTATATCAATGTGTCCGTCGAAGAGGACAGCCGCTGCACATGGATACGTTTCGATGTGGAAGATACCGGCATCGGTATTCCGAAAGACCGCCAGAACCTGATTTTCGATGCGTTCATTCAGGCGGACGGTGCGACGACACGCCGATTCGGCGGGACCGGACTGGGACTGACCATCACGCGGAAACTGGCTGAACTGCTCGGCGGCGACCTGTCGCTTCACAGTCGGCTCGGTCGCGGCAGTGTGTTTACACTGCGCATCCCCTTGGTTCAGTCCGTCTGCGAGGGCAGAACCGGCCGCTCGACACCCTAAGACAGCCTTTCATTATATCTGTAAAATCCTGTAAAATAAAGACTTGTGTTGTTTTTTTGAGCGGGGGCGAACCACAACGTCTTGCTTTCTTGACAGGCCGGCGGTGTGCCTCGTGCGGGCGCAAAAAAAAGGAAGGTTAGCCGTGGCGCAGAAACCTTCCTTTTTCGGCAATTGTTCAGGCCTTATTTTTTCTTCTTTGTTGCTTTCTTTGCAGCCTTTTTTGTTGCCTTCTTTGCTACTTTTTTCTTTGTGGTTTTTTTCTTAGCGGCTTTCTTCTTTGTTGTTTTCTTTGTCGCTTTCTTTGTCGCTTTCTTTGCTGCGGCTTTCTTCTTTGCCATAACGTTGTCACCTCCTTTCAATCCATTGTCTAAAGTACCATCTCTTATCAGTTCATTCCTATTACGTTTTATTATACACAAGTATCGTCAAAATCCAGAACAAACCTTCATAAATTTTTTGATTACAAGGGACTTACAGCGGTTTACCGCAACGTCTGCCAAGCGGTTGTGCCTGTTCAATCGACGGATATCGCATTGCTGTGCGGCGGATAGGCGACGATGTCGAAAATTTGTAAACGCCTTCTATAAGCCGTAAGCATTAAAAATATTTAAATCTTTACTTTTTGCAGGTCGTGCGGTTATTCTATGATCAACCGTATTTTTTCGTATTCAGTTGAGCTGTTGAGGACTTAAAAAAAGTGAAATCGGTGCACTGATTTTTTTCACTTTTTTGAAATTTTTTTCTTGTCAGGGTTTATTTTCAGTAACAATTCAACAGATGTTGTGTGAAACAATGAATGCTTCGAGGCAAAAAATCATTCTGTTCGGCGGTACATTTGATCCGATTCACAACGGTCATCTGACAGTTGCGGCCGATGCGTTTGCCCGACTTGAGGCACACCGTCTGTTCTTTGTTCCCGCACGTCGCAGTCCCCACAAAAGCGACGGGCCGTTTGCCTCGGGAGACGATCGTTTGGCGATGATTCGTCTGGCGATAGAACATCACGAGGGTTTTGAGGCCGACGATTGCGAATTGCGCCGCGCCGAACCCAGTTATACTTTGGATACGGTTCTGTATTTTCGCGAGCAATTCGGCCGGTCGGCTGCGTTGTTCTGGCTGGTCGGCGCCGATGCGGTGCGGACTCTGGAGCATTGGTATCGTATCGAGCAGGTGCTGGAGCAGTGCCGTCTCTGCATTATGCATCGCGGTCGGATGCCTCGGCCGGATTTGAGCCGTCTGATTCCCGTTCTCGGAGCAACGCGCGTGGCCCGACTGGAAAACGATATTCTCCCGACCCCGCGGGTGGATATCAGCAGTACCGAGATTCGCACCCGATTGGCGGCCGGAAAGTCGGTCGAATCGCTTGTACCGGCGCCGGTTCGGGACTATATTCGTCAAAAGGGACTGTACGGCCTGAAGCGATAGCCGTTTTTCAGTTACGGTCCGAGGCCTTGAGCCTGCCTGATGCGGCTTGTTTTTGAGATTCGGCGGGGGATTTTGTGTAACACAAGGCTGCCCCAAACGTCTTTTGGCTTGACGCCAAAGAGCGACGGCCGTATGGTGGCCGAAGAACGAGCGTTTTTTACGGAGGTTCCGTATGCCCTGGGTCATCGTGGCTATTGTCGTTGTCTTTTTGCTGCTTATTCCGGTGCTGATGTATAACAGCTTGGTTGGCAAACGCAATCAGATCCATAACATCTTCGGCACGATGGATGTGATGCTCAAAAAGCGGTGGGATCT
>DSDR01000271.1 GCA_011048645.1 Phycisphaerales bacterium | reverse complement strand
GTTTCGGTTATTCCCGCGTGCGTGACCAGACGAAACCGCCGCGGAGCGACCGAGAGGAATTGAACGCCGCCGGCTTGCGCCTGACCGAGCAGTTGTTCATCCGATATCGTGTTGTCGTTGAGTGAAAAATAGACCATATTGGTCTGAACCGCGTTCACATCCAAAGTAACGCCGTGGAGTGTTGACAGACCGTGGGCAAGCGTTCGGGCGTTTTGGTGATCGTCGGCCAGGCGGTCGATCATTGTTTCCAGTGCGACGATGCCCGCGGCGGCAATGACGCCGGCCTGGCGCATACCGCCGCCGAGGCCTTTGCGGACGCGGCGGGCTTCGGCGATAAAATCGTTCGTCCCGCACAGCACCGATCCAATCGGACAGCTTAGCCCTTTGCTCAGACAGAAAGACAGGCTGTCGCACGGTCGTGTCAGCTCGCGTACATCCAGATTCAAAGCGACCGCGGCGTTGAATATTCGCGCCCCATCGATATGCACAGCCAGTCCATAGCGGGCCGCCAGTTGGCCGACCGCATCAAGATAGTCGGGCCTTAGCACGGCGCCGCCGCATTTGTTGTGGGTGTTTTCCAGGCTGATCAGTCTGGTCCGCGGGAAATGCACGTTGTCCGGGCGGATGGCGGCCTCGATATCGTCCCGACGCAGCGTGCCGTCCGGCTGATTCGGCAGGGTGTGCGGATGCACGCCGCCATAGGCGCTGATGCCGCCGGCCTCGTAGTAAAACGTGTGCGACCGGTCGCCGAGAATGACCTCCTCGCCCCGGCCGCAATGGACCAGGACGCCGATCAGGTTGGCCATCGTCCCGCTGGGGGTCAACAGGGCGGCTTCTTTGCCGGTCATCGCCGCGGCCAACGCTTCCAGCCGAATCACCGTCGGGTCGTCGCCGAGCACATCATCACCCAGCGGCGCGGTTTGCATCGCCTCGATCATTGCCTCGGTCGGCTTAGTAACGGTATCACTGCGTAAATCAATTATTTTCATAGATAATTCCTATCCAAAAAGTGGCTAAATTAGGTTTTCTGAACGAGAGCAAAAAACAGCCCGGATTCAGCCGCCCAATGCATCGCAGTCCATTGCCGTTGTATTATCCGACTATACAATACTTCAACGGGCCTCAAAAGGCCATGGTTTTCCGGATAGTCCATCTTTTATGGGCGCCTTTATGCTGATTTGTCGTGTTTTTGTATCCTGTTTTGGGCGAATAAAAATATGCTGTTGGGTTCATTTTGGTTGACGCAGGGTGTGTTTTTTGGTAAATAGGTCGTTTCTGCTAAGATCGGCGAAGTATATTCTTAATCATTGACGCCCCTGAGGTGTGTAAAGCGGATGTCGTTGGACGAATTGCGCAAAAAGATCGACGCAATCGACGAGAAGCTCGTGGAGCTGATCAATGAGCGTGCGCAGGTCGTGGTCGAAATCGGCAGGCTCAAACAGTCGTCCGCGACGCCGATTTATGTGCCGCATCGGGAAAAGGCGGTCTTTGATAAGATCGCCGAGCTGAACAAAGGCCCGCTGCCGGACAAGGCGCTGAACGCGATCTGGCGGGAGATTATGAGCGGGTCGTTCTTTCTCGAACGGCCGCTGCGGATCGGATATCTGGGTCCAAAGGGCAGTTTTTCGCACAACGCGGCCATCCTGAAGTTCGGCCAGAGCGTGGATTACGAGGCGCTGGCCGATATTCGCGGGATTTTTGAGGAAGTCAGCAAAGGGCACTGTGATTTCGGGATTGTGCCGGTCGAGAACAGCGCCGGCGGCGGCGTGCGCGAGTCGCTGGACGCCTTTGTCGAGACGGACGTGATGGTCTGCGCCGAGGCGAATATGGCGATCCATCACCATCTGATGGCGACCTGTCCGATGACGGCGATTGAGCGGATTTATTCGCAGCCGGAGATTTTCGCCCAGTGCCGAAACTGGCTGGCGGCCACGTTTAAGGACGCCGAGATGATTCCGGTGGCCTCCTCGTCGCGGGCGGCGCAGTTGGCGGCCTCGGAGAAGGCCGCGGCGGCGATTGCCTCGGCGGTTGCCGCCGAGATATACGGACTGAAGATTCTCTGTCCGGATATCGAGGATATTTCAAACAATATCACGCGGTTTTTGATTATCAGTAAACAGGACGCCCAGCCCAGCGGCGACGACAAGACGATTATCTTGTTCAGTACCGCCCATCGAACCGGGGCGCTGGTGGATGTGCTGAATGTGTTCAAAGAATACGACCTGAATATGACCAATATCGGGTCGCGTCCGAACCGAAAACGCGAATGGGAATATTACTTTTTTGTCGATTTTCTGGGCCATCGGCTGGACGCCCATGTACAAAAAGCGCTGGAGCAGGCCAAATCGCACTGCCTGCAACTGTCGGTGCTGGGCAGCTTTCCGCGCAGCACGGCGGTGATGTAAATGAACAAGGCAAAATGTAAACGTAACAACAGTGTGGATCGCTAACCTACAATAGTGGAGATGTCTTCGATGAGAAAACCGTTTATTGCCGGAAACTGGAAGATGAACACCAACAGCGCCACCGCTGTGGCGCTGGCGGCGGGACTGGTCAAGGAACTGGAATCTGTGGAGACGGTGGATGTGGCGGTGTGCCCGCCGTTTGTCTATTTGCAGTCGGTTGCGGCGGCGCTGAGTGCGTCGAATATCGCGATGGGCGCGCAGGATGTCTATTTTGAAGGCAACGGCGCCTTTACCGGCGAGATCAGTTGCGAGATGCTCAAGGATTGCAGTTGCAGCTATGTCATCCTCGGCCATTCCGAACGGCGGCATGTCATCGGCGAGACCGATGAGCTGATCAATAAAAAACTCAAAGCGGCGATTGCCGGCGGACTGATGCCGATTTTCTGTGTCGGCGAGCTGCTCGAAGAACGCGACGGCGGCAAGACGATGGAAGTGGTCGAATCGCAGGTGCGAAAAGGCCTTGAAGGGCTGTGCGAGGAGCGCATTCAGGCGGTAACGATTGCCTATGAACCGGTCTGGGCCATCGGCACCGGTCGGACCGCTACGCCCGAACAGGCGCAGGAAGTGCACGCGATGATCCGCGGCCTGCTGGAGAAAATGTTCGACAAGACCATCGCCGAGTCGCTGCGGATTCAGTACGGCGGTTCGGCCAAGCCGGGCAACACCGCCGAGTTGATGGCGCAGCCGGATGTCGATGGTCTGCTGGTCGGCGGGGCGAGCCTGAAGGTGGATGATTTTGCGCAAATGGTCAAAACTGTCGCGTAAACGGTTTTGAGAAATCCATGTTTTTCTATAATTGAGGTATAACAAGATGCTTTATCTTCCGCTTGCGAGTGTTTCGTTTGGGTGGAAATTGTTTGCGGTGTTGTGGGCGCTGCTGGCCGTGGCGCTGATTATGATTGTCCTGATTCAAAAGGGGCGCGGCGGCGGTCTGGGCGCGGCGTTCGGCGGCGGCGGAGCGAACAGTCTGTTGGGCACGAAAACCGGCGACTTTTTGACGTGGGTGACGATTTGTCTGGTATCGTTGTTCCTGCTGGGCGCGGTGGTGATGGGCAAATTTATGCGTCCGCGGGAAACGACGCTGGCGCCGGCGGCGACGCCGCAAACTCAGTCGCAGATGCCTGCTGTTCCTTCCGCCGATGACGTCGCCGACGAGATCCTCTCGACCCAAGAGCAGGTCGATCAGACCGCCGGTCAAGCGGCTGAGTTGCTGCCGGAACAACCCGAAGAGCCGTCTGCGCCGCAGCAGGACTAACCGGATGTATCTGTCGGGAGTACGGCGATGATCAGCAGTATGACTGGGTTCGGTCAGGCGTGCACCGAAAGCCGCGGCGTGGTTTATACCGTCGAGGTGCGCACCGTCAACAATCGGTACTTCAAGGCGCAACTGCGTCTGCCGGATATCGTTGCGTTTATGGAAGGCGAGATTGAAAAGCTGCATCGTGAAAAGATTCATCGCGGCACGGTCTCCTATACGCTGCGAATGAAAAATATCTCCGGTCAGGCGCTGTTTGACATTGATGAATCGACGCTTAAGACCTATATCGACCGACTGGAAGCGATGCCGGCCGCCGACAGCGGCATCTGTCGGATTGATCTGGCGTCGCTGCTGAATCTGCCGGGAATTGTCCAGCCGATGATTCCCGATGAAGAAGCGGTCAACCAGATGCGTCGCACGATTCTGGGTTTGAGCACGGAGGCGATAGACGAACTGCTGCGGTCGCGCCGCGAAGAAGGCCGCCAACTGGCCGAGGATATGCTGAACCACTGCGACGTGATCGCGTCATCTTTGAACGCGATTCGCACGCAGGCGCCGTCTGTGGTGCGGGAGTACAGTGAGAAGCTGCGAAAGCGGGTTGATGAGCTGCTGGCCGATGCGCAGTTTAAGATCGCCGAGGATCAGGTGGCGCGGGAGACGGCGATTTACGCCGACCGATGCGATATTGCCGAGGAAATCAGCCGATTGGACGGCCACGTACAGCAGTTTCGCCAAAGTTGCGCCGACGGCGGGGCGGTGGGACGACGACTGGATTTTATCGCACAGGAAATGCTTCGTGAGGCCAATACCATCGGCAGCAAAAGCGCCAACGCCGAAATCATCCGCCGTGTGATTGACATCAAGTGTGCGGTGGATCGTATCAAAGAACAGGTGCAAAACGTCGAATAGGCTTATGATGGATACGTCGGCCAAACAAGGCACACTGGTTGTCATCAGCGGACCGTCGGGAGTGGGCAAGAGTACCCTTTGCCGTCAGGTCGTCCGGCGGCTGGATGCGGTCTTGAGCGTCTCAGCCACGACGCGGCCGAAAGGCGCATCCGAGATGGACGGCAAGGATTACTATTTCCTGTCGCCCGATGAGTTTCAGCGTCAAAGGCAGGCCGGTCAGTTTCTGGAGTATGCCGAGGTGTTCGGCCATTATTACGGCACGCCGCGTCAGCCGGTCGAGCAGGCCATCGCTGACGGACGCATCGTCATCCTCGAGATTGACGTACAGGGCGGCTTGCAGGTCAAGCAGACGATGCCCGAGGCGATGATGGTGTTTATCCTGCCGCCGCGAATGGATGAGCTGCTGCGGCGGATCGAAAAGCGCGCCCGCGGCGAAGACGCCGAAGCGCGACAAAAACGACTGGCCCGCGCCGAAGCGGAAATCGAAACAGGCAAAGCCCATTATGAATATTGGGTAGTCAACGATAGACTGGACCAGGCCGTGCAGGACGTGATCGATATTATTCAGCAACGGTTAGAGGTCGGAAGTCAGAAGACAGAACAATAGATTAGAGAGGTTTGAATATGATTGAAGAACTGAAAGACACAACGATTCTCAACAAAGTCGGCGGGCGGTTTAAGCTCTCGGCGCTGATTCAAAAACGAATGCTTGAGCTGATGGAAGGCGGGCGGCCGCTGATCGAAGACACTGAGGGTAAAACGCAGATGGAAATCGTCATCGAGGAAATCCGTCAGGGCAAGATCGCGCTGGAAGATCCGGCCGTTCAGAACAACAAGAAAGACAAGCAGGAAGCCTCTCCGTTTTGATCGCTTGGACGCCCATCGACGCAACGGAACGCCGCCGGCGGTCGATCAAACGTTGAGATGATAAACTCGTGATGAATCAGACGAACCGACAATTTGAAAACGCCAGGATCCTGCTGGGCATCAGCGGGGGAATCGCGGCGTACAAGGCGGCGGATCTGGCGGGCAAACTGACCGCCGCCGGGGCGCAGGTGAAGACGATTATGACCGACAGCGCCTGTCGGCTGGTCACGCCGGTGTGCGTGCAGGCGCTGACGCATCGGCCGGTTTACACCTCGATGTGGACTGGGCCGGAGGATTTCAGAATCGGCCACATCGAACTGGCTGACTGGGCCGATGCGATGGTGGTCGCGCCGGCCACGGCCAACATCATCGCCAAGACAGCCGCCGGCGTGTGCGACGACCTGCTCAGTACGACGCTGTGCGTTTGCTGGAACAAGCCGGTTTTGCTGGCCCCGGCGATGAACAGCCGAATGTGGGCCAACCCCATCGTTCAGGCCAATCTGGTGCGCCTTCAGGAACAACTCAAATTCCGTATCGTCGGCCCAGAGACCGGGCGTCTGGCCTGCGGCACGGAAGGGATCGGTCGAATGGCTGAACCGGCGGCCATCATCGAAGAGATTCGGCACATGCTGTAACCAACTCCGTCCAAATCGCCCAAACGGATCGGTCAATCCCCAAACATGTCCTCTGATCGATGACGGTTTCGATGTGTTTTTCATCCGT
>DSDR01000372.1 GCA_011048645.1 Phycisphaerales bacterium | reverse complement strand
TGCATCGCCGTTTCGCTGGCATCCTGACGAAAATCCGCATGGTGGCACATCAGGCAATTGATTTCATACGTACCGCTGATGTTTTGACGAATGACCTGTTCGGGGTCTTCGGCTTCCATTTCACCGTAACTGCCGCCGGGGAAATGCATACCAAAACGTGTCATAAAATCCCAGGGCGACATCCCGACTTCTTCCGGCCTGAACGTCCCCGGCCAGGCGCGTCCCGACACAGGAATCAGGGTGCGCGCCCTGAAATCCGTCAGTACCCACGGCTCACCGGACCGCCCCGCCGGCACATCGGCCTGATGGGCATTAAAATGCCACCCCTGACTGATCGTCTCATAACTGTGGCACTGGCCGCAGGTCTGCCGGGTCGAGAACGGCTTGGGGTCTTTATCCGTCGCTCGAATCTGTCGTCCATCTTCATCATACAGTTCAATCAGATGCACCGGCACGCTGCGGCTGCCGTCGGGATGGTCGCCTATCAGCTCGACATCGTCCTGAGCGCTACTGAGGGTGCCGGCAGCGGCAAGCAACCCGATAATCAGAATGTTCCGATTCAATGTTCTTCTCCATCCGTGGATGATTACACCTGAAATTCTGCCGGTTTGAATTCCAAACGACAGGCTTTCTCGACCGCCTCGTTGACCTTCAGCACGGTAACAGCGGTTTCGTAACCGATTTCCGCCGGACAGGTCAGCTTGGCCTTGCCGCGAATCGCATCAAAGAAGTTGACCAGATGCGGCTGATGATACGGCACATCCATCGTCACAGGAATACTGTATTCAGCAGCGGCAACCGTCCCTTCGCGTACGTCCAGCACGGCCTCATCGGCGGCGGCGTCGGCGGCGGCAAGCCCCTCGACTTTTACCAGATAACCTCGATCTGCCCATTTTTTCCATTCGTCTTCCGGAACCCAGTTTTCACGGTACACGCTGCCGCGATTGGCGGACTCGGAGATCACCAGCGTTCCCTTATCGCCCATAAACGACTCAAAGTAGCCGTTGGCGCTGTTGGTGGTCAGCGTCTGATAAAACGCACGAACCGGACCGAGCTTGGTCTGATATTCATAGATCGCCATTACGTTATCATACCATTCGTGGCCGCTCCAGTAGTCGATGCCGCCGCTGGCCATAACGCTTGTCGGCTGGGCATCGAGGAACCAGCTGTAAATATCAATCTGGTGGCTTCCCAGATCGACAATCGGGCCGCCGCCCAACCCCTTGAACCAGCGCCAGTTGCGAAACTGATGCATATCTTTAAAGCCGAACTTATTAAGCACAGCCTCATCGATGGCGGTTCCGTCCGGCCAGCCGAGGTCTTCGCACGAAGAGCGGCTGCGATTCCACTGCCCATTAATCGTCGTGATTCGGCCCAGCAGCTGCGCTTCGCGAATATATTTATCATAACAGTGCAGATACCGCGGATTGCTTCGCCGCTGATGGCCAATTTGAAGCAGTTTTCCGCTTTTTCGAGCGGCTTCAACCATACGGCGGGCGTCTTCAATCGTATTGCTCATCTCCTTTTCGCAGTACACATGGCAACCCTTCTCCAATGCCGCAATCGTATGCTCGGCGTGCCAAAAATCCGGCGTCGCCACAATCACGGCGTCCAGGTCTTCTTCAGTATCCAGCATTTCCTTGTAATCCACATAGGGCGTCCCTTTATGGCCGAACGGCTTATAGGCATCCAGACGACGCGATACCTTTCTGAGATTGACCTGCTCCCAAATATCGCAGACCGCCACAAACCGAATACCCGAATCCCGTCCGAGACGAAGAATGGCATCCGAGAGGACCTGTCCCTGCTCACCGGCGCCGATCAGAGCGACATTGATGGTGTCTTTATTGGCGCCGGTCTGACCCACGGCGCCGCCGCTGACGAACAGCCCCGCGCCGATCGCAGCCGTGGAACGCATGAAATCACGACGATTTAAACCATTTTGCATCTTCAGTTAGACCTTTCCATTTATAGTTCTTTGATTTTCAGATTACGATACCACACCTTTGTGCCGTCGCGATGGTCCTGAAAACCCAGAAAACCCATGCGCGGCAAATCTTTATAGGCAATGTCGAATTTATTGCGCGAACCGTCCGGATTCCTGCCGGCTTCAGTCCAGTCATCCAGATTTACATCAATAATCATCCGATTGTTCAGAGCGACTTTGATTTTTGGTCCCTGCGCCCAAATCGTCATCCGATTCCACTGGCCGGCCGGTTTAACCGCATTGACAGACGGCGCCTGAACATCAAACAAAGCCCCGCATATATGCCGGGAAACATCCTGTCCATAGGTGTCGCCGACTTGAACTTCGACCCACGGCAACCATTCGTGGTTAGCCGCTCGCAAAAAGACGCCGCTATTGGCACGGGGACCCACTTTAAAGTCAAAGTCAAGCAGGAAGTCGCCGTATTGAGCCTTTGTCCAAATATCGCCGCCGCCTTTCAGTTCGAGAACACCATCCTGAAACGCCCAGCTTTCCGGCTCAAAATCGGCATTGGATAAATCCGACTTGAAAACAGACTTCCAGCCGCTCGGATTCAGCGATGAGGCCACTTCATTGAAATAAGCGACACTCCGGCGAATCAACGGCACATTATTGTCCCAACTATGCTCATATTCAATGGCAAATGTCCCTTTATAACCCTGTCGATGCAATTCTTCAAGAATGCCTTTGATGCGTCCCTGGCCGGTTCCCCAGACCACATCGTGACCGACATTCGTATCAATTTCCTTGATATGAATGTCGTGAATTCGGCCCTGGAGCTTTTTGAGGCATTCAACGGGATCCAGACCGCTGCGCACCCAATGTCCCACATCGGCGCAAGCGCCAAGCCACTTGCTTCGGCCTTCAACGACTTTTAAGACCGTATCCGGATTCCAGTAGTGCGATGGCCTGGGATGGTTGTGAACCGCCAGCTTGATTTCGTATTCCTGACACAACGTATCAATCAAATCAAACTGATCATCAGCCGGCTCGGATACAATCACCTCAATGCCCATTGCTTTGGCAAACTCAAACAGACGCCGGGCCTGCGCTTCCTGGCGCGGCACTCCGACAACGCCGAATGCCGCTATGGACACATTGGCCTCGGCCAGCTTGGCCTTAATCTGCTCACGAATCTCGCCGGGCAAGTCAAATCCCATTTGAGCATCGATCTGCGGCGATACCCGCTGGCCGGGATACGCCTGAATCCAGTTCAGCCCCAGTTCGCGCGTTTTATCGACCGCCTCGAAAAATGTGAACCGATTAAACGACCAGGCCTGGGTACCCAGCCGCCAGCCGTCATAGACATCCGTCGCCGGATGGGGTGTTTCAGCCTGAATCGCCGCACTCATCGTCAAGACCATCATCATACAACTCGTTTGCAAACATAACTTCGTCATGGCAAACTCCTGCTTAGATAGGATTATCCTAAAGCGTCCACCCTTCGCGATACGGGGGGTTGACGTACTGGTTCAGGTCGGGAATATTCGTACACTGCATGTTGTCGCCGTCCCATACGATCTTCTCACCCGGCCGGAAGAGGCACAAATTGCCCATCAGTACCATTTCCGTAAACGGCCCGGCATAGTCAAACGGCGTCGAGGCCTCGGTTCCCGCTTTGCAGGCATTGACCCAGTTCATCTCATGGCTGGTCTTGATGCGTTCGAGCGTCGGCTCAGGCCGCTGATACTCGCGCATCCGAGAATACGGGATCAACTCCGGACGACGCCCGTAGCAGCCGCACATCAGTTTGCCTTTGTCGCCGACAAACAATACGCCGCCGTCGCTGTCGCCCATCCGTCGGCTGTGTTCCAGCTCTTCCGGACGTTCCGGCATCAGCCCGCCGTCATACCAATGCACTTTCACCGCCGGCATCCCTTCCCGCGCCGGATAATCCAGATGGATGATCGAACCGAGCGGATACGATTCTTCCACACCGATTTTCCTCCAGTGCTCTTTTACGTTGCCGACATAGCTGCCCTGCGCACCGACAGGATATTTCAGTTTCAGCGCCCAGAAAATCGGATCCATCACATGACAGGCCATATCGCCGAGGGCGCCTGTACCGAAATCCACCCATGCACGCCAGTCCCACGGGTGATAGGCGCGATGATAAGGACGCATGGGCGCCGGCCCGATCCACAGGTCCCAGTCCAGCGTCTCCGGAACCGCCATTTGCTCCGTGGGCCGAGCCATTCCCTGCGGCCAGACCGGCCGATTCGTCCAGGCGTGCACCTCACGCACCTGGCCGATCGCGCCGTCCCAAATCCACTCGCAAATATTGCGAATCCCGTCGCCGCTGTGTCCCTGGTTACCCATCTGGGTAACGACCTTGTATTGACGAGCGGCCTCGGTGAGCTTACGCGCCTCATAGACCGTCTTGGTCAGCGGTTTTTGGACATAGACGTGTTTGCCGCGGCGCATACACTCCATCGCCACCACGGCGTGCGTATGGTCCGGCGTGGCAATGACAACCGCATCAATCTGATTGCCCATCTCATCGAGCATCTTGCGGTAATCTTTGTACCGCTTGGCATTGGGGTATTTCTCAAAAACCCCTTTGGCATAGTCCCAATCGACATCGCACAGCGCAACGATATTCTCGGATTGCATTTGCTCTAAATTGTTCTTGCCCATCCCGCCGACGCCGACACCGGCGATATTGAGCTTGTTGTTGGCCGAGACCGCCCCGTTGGCGCCCAGAACGCGTCCGGGAATAAAGGTGAACATCGCAGCGCCGGTCGCTGCCGAACCGAGAAAGCCTCGCCGTGTCAACATTTGGGGTTTCTTGGATTTCATAATTTTATCTCCATAGTAAGTATTTGTGTTGTTTGCACTATATATTATTTGACACGCAGACCGCGCATCGGCGAACCGTCGAGATCGGTCACCCGCAAGCAAAATCCCCAGTCCTGGCCGCCCTGCGTGATTTTCAGAAGAACCTCATTCTCCCCGCGACGAAGCTGAACATCCACTTTGTCTTCGCCCTGCTGAACTGCACGCAGTGCATTGTTACTGTGAACCAGTTGACCGTTAAGCCAGACCTTGATCCCGTCATCGCTGCCAAGCTCAAATCTTGCCTGTGTTTCTTGCGGCGATACAATTATCGCGCGGGCATACGCAACACGATCAGAACCGCCAATCGCCTGGTTCAAATCCATCAGCCAAAAATTCCCTCGGCCGCCGGAAGCGGACATCGGTTGCCACTGGGCCTGTTCCGGATCCGTTTCCGGCAAAAACGAAACATCAAAAAGCTCTTCGGGTCCTTTGTTGTCCTGGGTGTAAGGGCCGCTGATCTGCCAGACGAGAATATGCCCGAGGCGACTTTCAGCCTGTGAGACAAGCCTGCGAATCCGTTGTCTGAGTGTCGTGTTATCGGTCTGTTCAGCGACCGCCTGTAACGCATTGGCGGCCGCTTCCGGATCACGTTCCATCAGCCGCTGCGCAATACCTGTCACCGCCACCTCCGCTTCGGCCTTGAGGTCAGAATGGTTCAAATACTGCTGAGCCAATTGCAGTGCGCTTCGGGCGCCGCGTTCGCCCAGGGCCGCCAAGATCAACCGCTGTTCCTGCACCCGATCGGTCAAGGTCATTGCCTCGGCCAGGTCCTGGACAATCTGCGCATCCGTCTTGTTCCTGGCCCCGGCCAACAGACGAATATAGGCTCGAAAGGCAAGCACTTTATCTGTGCCTTCCGGCCCGCTTATGGCCAGTTCCTGAATTTCATCAAAAAAGTCCATTCCCGGCCACTCCAGCATGGCTCGAAAAGCCGCTTGGCTGACGATATCATCAGGCGAATCTCGCAAACGTCGAATCGTACCGACAGCCTGGGAATCGCCCAGCCGGCCGATCACACGGATCATCGACGCCTTGGCAGCCGATGACTCAACCGTCTCCAGGCCAGCCAACAGCGCCCTGGCCCGACGATTGTGGTCAGAAATCTGCTCGGCGGCCGCAATCGCAACGGTCTCAACCGCCGCACCGGGACGATCGGCCAGCAGACGCATAACAGCGGGCATATCGTTTTGCGTCACCGTCGTCTGAAGCGAACGGACAGCCTCTTGAGCCACACGGCCGCTCGAATGCCGCGCCATTTCAAACAACAAAGAATTGGCCGTCGTAATGCCGCGTTCGGGAATTGCACGAATCAATTCAGCCGCGACCTGATCGCTGCCGGACGATCCGCCCATCTGACGAATGCCCCGTTCAATCGCAGCAGTCACGTCGGCTCCCCGTATCTGGTACAGCGCCTCACGA
>DSDR01000242.1 GCA_011048645.1 Phycisphaerales bacterium | reverse complement strand
TATGGGCATCGGCGACCAGGCCGGACAGATGGCCGGGCAGGTGTATGAGGAAGGGACGTTGTTCTATCTGTTCCTGAAACCCGGTGTGCAATAAACTCCCGACAATGCAAATTGACAGATAAAAAGAGCGATTTTGTTTTCGCATTTTTTAGGGGATATGATGGATATTAAACTGCGGTTTCTGGGTGCAGCCGAAAATGTCACCGGTTCCCGGCATGTGCTGGAGTTCAATCATTCCAAAGTGATGATCGATTGCGGCCTGTACCAGGAACGCGACTATCAGTATCGCAACTGGGAAGATTTCGGCGTTGAACCGTCCGACGTGGACGCCATTTTGCTGACGCACGCCCATTTGGATCACTGCGGATTGATTCCCAAATTGGTCAAAGAAGGGTTTAAGGGGAAAATTTACGCCACAGAAGCCACGGTCGAGATTGCCAAGATTGTGCTGCTCGACGCCGGCAAACTGCAGGAAGAAGATGCAGAATATAAGCGCAAACGGCATAAACGGGAAGGCCGTCAAGGACCGCGTCCGGTCGAACCGCTCTACACGATGCAGGAGGCCGAGGCCTGTTTCGACCAATTTCATCCGGTCAAATTCAAGGAAGTCATTCCTATCGGCGACGGCATTGAGGCCGCGTTTCATACCGCCGGACATATTCTCGGCGCCGCCGTGATTAAAGTCGATGTCTGTCGCAACGGCCAGTGCCGCACCATTCTGTTTACAGGCGATTTTGGGCGGACCGACAAACCTATCCTCCGCGATCCGGCCACATTTTCAGAAGCAGATTACCTGCTGGTCGAATCGACGTATGGCGACCGAATACATTCATCCGTCGAAGATACCAAGGAGCAGCTCTGCAAAGCCGTTAATGATGCGCATCAGGCCGGCGGCAATATCATTGTTCCCAGTTTTTCCGTCGGCCGCAGTCAGGAAGTGCTGTATTATATGAATGAGCTGCTGATGGAAGATCGCGTCCCGCATATTATGACGTTTCTGGACAGTCCCATGGCCGTCAAGGTGACCGAGGTCTTCAAGAGCCATCCGGAACTGTACGACAAGGAGATGGCTCGATTGGTCGTGCAAAATGAATCGCCGTTCAGTTTTCGCGGCCTCAAACTCGTCCAGTCCACCGCTGAATCCAAGGCGATTAACCATATCCGCGGCACGGTGATGATTATCGCCGGTTCAGGCATGTGCACCGGCGGGCGTGTCAAACATCATCTCGTCAACAATATCACCCGTCCGGAAAGTACCATTCTGTTTGTCGGCTATCAGGCCAAGGGAACGCTGGGGCGTTTGATTCTTGAAAAAACACCTGAAGTGCGTATTCTGGGCCGGACTTATCCGCTCAAGGCCAATGTCGTGCAGGTGCACGGTTTCAGCGCTCACGCCGACCGGGAGGAAATCCTGGCCTGGCTCAAACACATCAAGACGCCGCCGCGAAAGGTCTTTATTGTGCACGGCGAAAAAGAATCAGCCCACGCATTCAAAGACTATCTTGTTGAGAATACCGGCTGGGACGTCGTGGTGCCGCAGTATCAGGATGTGGTGGACATCGACTGACGACCAGATCGGTTCGTGCTTTCAGATTTGTCCGGGTAACAGGGCGGCGCGCATAAAGAAGGGCGGTTTTTCGCCGCCCTGTAAAAATCCTGCTGGCAATCGTATTTAACGTTTGGAGAACTGGAAACTTCGGCGAGCGCCGGGCTTGCCGGGTTTTTTGCGTTCCACCATCCGGCTGTCGCGTGTCAGATAGCCGCCCTCGCGCAGGGCCGGCAAAAGCGTCGGATCATAGCTTTTCAAGGCACGTGCAATGCCCAGCATTACAGCGCCGGCCTGGCCGGTTGTGCCGCCGCCTTCGACCCGAATGAAGACATCCAGATGTTCGCCGCCGCCGACAGCGGTCAGCGGAGCGCGGACGGCGTTGCGGTCTTTTTGCAGCTTGAAATACTCATCAACGGTTTTTCCGTTGATGGTCAATGCACCCGAACCGGGACGAATCCGGACACGTGCGATGCTGCTTTTACGTCGGCCCGTGCCCCAAATAAAACCGCCTTTGTCCGGAATTCCCTTCGGAACGGCAGGCACCGCAACCGGGGTCTTGTTCAGAATATTCGGATCAATCAAAGGATTTTCGTTATTCAGTTCTGTCATACTTGTCTTGTTTCCTGCACGTGTCTTTGGGTTTCTGTTGCGTTACAGTTCCATTTTGATCGGCTGCTGGGCGGTATGCGGATGTTCCGGGCCGGCATAGACCTTCAGTTTGCGGAACATATTGTGGCCGAGCGTGTTTTTCGGCAGCATCCGCTTGACGGCCAGCTTGACCAGACGATCGGGATGGCGTTCCATCATTCGAGCGTAGGAATAGGTTTTCTGACCGCCGGGATAACGGCTGTAGGTCTGATGGAATTTCTGTTCGGCTTTATTGCCCGTCAGCACGATCTTGTCGGCGTTGACGATGACGACAAAATCACCGGTATCCACGTGCGGCGTATAGACGGGCTTGTCCTTGCCCATCAGGGCCATCGCGACCTTGACCGCCAGCCGTCCGAGGACCTGACCTTCGGCATCCACGACGCGCCACTTGCGTTCGACTTCATTGTTCTTGGCTAAATAGCTTTTCATATTGATATACTACTCCCAAAGTTCCCTTTATAAAAAGGCAAAGTATAGGTGATTTTCAAGAGGTGTCAATACATTTTTTACAAATTATGCGAAAAATAGGCCGATTTCGGCTTATCACGGGTCATCATATTGTTGCCCAACGCAGACGCACGGACAGCGGCGACACAAAAACATACAAAACAGACCTTTTACTTTATTATTGGGAGGTTGTCGAATGCGGGATTCAGCGAATGGTTTTCTGCCGTACATTCAACTCAGAGAAGCTGGTTTCGGTATTGTTTAGTGGTTTTTTTGGTGATTTTCTTGAAGATTCGGCAAAAATAGACCACATCATTGTAGCCGCAGCGTGCGGCAATGTGATAGAGGGGCAAATCATAATTTCGCAACAGAAATTTGGCGCGATTGATGCGGACGTAATTGACATAATCACAGAATTTCATATAGCCGTTCGTTTTGAACAGGCGCGAGAGATGGTTGGGTGAGATATCGAACTGTCGGGCGACGGATTCACGTGAGATTTCTTGCTGAAAATTTTCCTGGATATAGACGCAAATTTCCTGAAACAGCATATTGGCGTGTTTCGGGATGGGCGCGTCATAATTTTTCAGCCGGTTTTCATAACAGTTCAGCAGCGCCATAATCAGGTGATCGAACGCGGCAAATTGGGTATTTAGTTGATGTAATTCCAGAATAGCGTCAATTATGCGCTGTTCCGGCCCGACCATGGCGTGGGGAAGCGCGACTTTGAAGGCCTTGACGTCAGCACCGCTCGTGACCAAGCTGATGCCCGTGTGGCGTTTGCCGAACAGAAAATGCAGTGTTTCGCAGCGGTGCTTCATATCGGGTTTATCCCAGCAGTTCGACGGAATGAAGATGGCTTGGCCGGGTTTGAGGGCAAGGTCAACGATTTTGCGATTTTGCTCCAGTTGGGTATGATAAATTCCGGTAAGCGGAATGGTCAGACGCGGAAAATGAACGGCAAAGGCCATTATCGGCGGGGGGGTCTTATTGCCGGCAAACAACACGTGTCGGCATTTAACCTCTCTAAGGACATTTGATATCTTTAATTGTGTTTCCATCTATCGGCCGCTTGTTACGACTGTCATATAAGCCATTATGATTTTAATCGGCGTCCCCTTGTATGTCAATCCTAAGTACGTTAAAAATGAGGGAATTAGACATCTTAGAGAGGAGTTGCTGTGCGCAAACGGAGGATAATTGCGCTACAATAAGACTATAAATGGTGTATTTTTTCTATGGTTTTCGGGGGCAGATTTTTTGTATAATGAGCCTCGAACAAGCGTAGGGTCGTGTCAATTGAGCGGCAAAAAATGGTTATTGTAGGTGGAGTATGAAACAAGTTATTCAAGAGCTAAAGCAGTATTTATTGAGCGGGGTCTCCTTTGCCATCCCGTTTATCGCCAGCGGGGGGATTCTGATCGCCGTGGCCATTGCCTTTGCGCCGATGGGCGAGACGGGACCGGATTTTTCCAACAGTCCTGTTCTGGCTCACATTCTGTCGATTGGCGAGGCGGCTTTTACGCTGCTGCTGCCGGTTCTGGCCGGCTATATCTCCTACGCCATCGCCGGCAAGCCCGGCTTGGTGGCCGGCTTTGTAGGCGGATATTTCGCTTCGCTGCCTCACGAGGTTGCAGGCCGTTCGGCCAACGCCGGTTTTTTGGGGGCGCTGCTGGCCGGTCTGGCGGCCGGTTATATGGTCCGTTGGATTAAACGGCTGCCGGTGCATAAACTGCTGCGGCCGATTATGCCGATTCTGATTATTCCGATTTTATCGGCGCTGGCCATCGGGACGCTGATGTTTTTTGTCAGTCTGCCGATAGCCAATATAATGGTCAGTCTGGATACGTGGCTGCGGAGTATGCAGGCGTCCGGTTCCGTTGCTTTGGCGATGGTTCTGGGGGCGATGATTGCCTTTGATATGGGCGGGCCGGTCAACAAGACGGCGTTCTTTTTCGGCGCGTCAATGATCGAGCAAGGCAATTATCTGGTAATGGGCGCGGTCGCGGCGGCGATCTGTACGCCGCCGCTGGGGATGGGGCTGGCGACGTTTCTTTCACGCCGGCTGTGGACCGAAGAACAGCGGGAAAGCGGCATCGCGGCCTTTGGAATGGGAATGATCGGCATTACGGAAGGCGCTATTCCGTTTGCGGCCGCTGAGCCGATTAAGGTCATTCCGTGTATTATGGCAGGTTCGATGACGGCCTCGGTCATTGCGATGCTCGGCGGTGTCGGCGGTCATGCGCCGCACGGCGGCCCGATTGTGCTGCCGGTGGTCGATCATCGTTTTATGTATGTGGTTGCGATTATCGCCGGGACGGCGGTTACGGCCCTGGCGATCAATGCGCTGAAAACGTTTACCGCTAACGCAAGGGAGTCGAATGTATGAAGTACATTGCCGTTACCGCCTGTCCGACCGGCATTGCCCACACGTATATGGCGGCGGAAAATCTTGAAAAAACCGCCAAAGAACTGGGCCACGAGATCAAAGTCGAGACCCAGGGTGCAATGGGCATTGAAAACGAGCTGAGCGCCGGGGATATTGAATCCGCAGACGTGTTGATTCTTGCGGCGGATATTATGATCGAAAAAAGTGAACGCTTTGACGGTTTGCCGACGATTGAGGCGCCGGTGCAGTTGGCGCTGAAAGATCCCAAAAGCATTTTCAGCCGGACGCCTCGGTTGCGCAAACGGTAAGGATTGATATATGCCCGAAGCGATTGAACGATGTGAATATGCCTTTACCTGTCCTTTGCCTAACGGGCTGCATGCCCGTCCGGCCAATACGCTCGAACGGCTGGCCTCGGGGTTCTCAAGCCGGGTATCGATTGTCAATCTGAACAATCAACGGGTGGCCAACGCCAAGAGCGTGCTTTCACTGGTCGGCGCCGATATCAAGTCGGGCGATTCGTGCGTTCTGAAGGTCGGCGGCAAAGACTGTGATGAAGCGTACCGCGCGATTGTGCATTTTCTTGAAACCGAGTTTGTCTCATGCGATGAGGCGCTGCCGGCGCCGCCGTCCGCTTCGAGAAAGAACTGGCTGCCGCCGGTCCTGCGAAATGCCGGTGTTGCGGTCCTGTTCGGTCTGCCGGTCGTGTCCGGTTTCGGCAGAGGCAAGATTGTCTTTGTCCAGGCCCTGCGCCTGCCGGAGGGTCTGGATGAAGCGGCGCCGGTCTGTGTTGAACAAGAGCTGAAAAACGTCGATCAGGCCGTGGCCGAACTGTGTCGGCTGATTTCGCAGCGGCTTGAGAAAAAGAATCTGTCGCCGACCGAAATCGGCGTACTGGAGGCGCATCTTTCCATTGCTCAAGATGTTGAACTGGTCGCCTATATCCGCAAGGCCGTCAAAGAAAAACATCTCTGCGCCGGCCGTGCGATTCTTGAGGCGTTTGCGTTTTTTTCTTCGCTGCTGAAAGCCGCCCGCAGTGAGTTGATCCGTGAACGCATCGCGGATTTGCGGGATGTTTGTACGCAATTGATTGCGGAGCTGTACGGCACAACTGATCAGGCTTCAGTCGAACTGACGGCGCCGTCGATCGTCGTTGCTGAGGATTTGACGCCGTCGCAGTTTCTGAATTTGGACAAACAGAAGCTGTCGGGTCTTGTCCTGCGCTGCGCCGGCGCCACG
>DSDR01000312.1 GCA_011048645.1 Phycisphaerales bacterium | reverse complement strand
TGATGGGCCAGGTTATCCAAAAGAGCAAAGGGCAGGCCAATCCGAAAATTGTCGCCGAAGTCCTGAATCGAAAACTGATGAAATAAAACGCAAAAAAACAAAACCACCGCCGGCGGCATTCCATTTCTATAGGTCGCTGAATGTCGCCGATAAGTACAAAAAAAGAGGACGCAGGCAAAAACCTTGCGTCCTCTCTCTTTGCGTTAAAATATGAACTCTATGGCCTGGACAAAGCGCCGACGGCATCCTCTTCGGTTTCATGCGGCAGCATAATCGTCGGCTTGACCAACACCAGAAGAATCTGTTTATCCTTAATCTGACTGCGGTTGGAAAACAGCCGTCCCAGCACCGGCAGTTTGCCCAGTACCGGTACGCCGGACTCCATTTCACGTTCCGCAGTCAGCGTCAACCCGCCCAGCATCACAGTTCCTCTGTCGGGTACGGACACGCGCGTCATAATGGAGCTGGTCTGGGTCAACGGCAGTTCATATGTATCCGTCAACGGTTCATCGGAGAACGGCGTAATACCGACCGTGGTAACCGGCGTGGTATCCAGCAACTCCGACAGATAAGTGACAATCCGCAAAAGCACATATTTCTTATCCGCGGTAATCGTCGGCGTAATCGACATTTGAATACCGGTGGTAATATCTTCGTGATCAACCTCCCAATAAGCGTAGGTATTTACAACGCCTTCGGTTGTGGTGGTATCCGTCACCAATTGGCTGTCTGACTTGATCCGTTTTTGGGTCTGAACATTCATCGTCGCCGATTCGCCGTTAAGCACTACAATCTTGGGCGCGGTCAATTGCCTGGAGTTTCGGTGCGCCTGGGTGGCACGAATCATAAAATCCACCGTCAGGTCATCCAGCGCCAGGACCGAATCAATCGAAAACGCCGCTCCGCCGCCGACGCCGCTGCTGCCGAGTACGCCGCCGAGCGTACTCGAAATATTGGTCCCCGTTGAGAATATCTGTTCACTCACATGTCGCGCCGAATCCTGACGTACATCAAGCGGCAGCCCCTCGTTCCACCGTCCGCCGGGCTTTTCGATGGTGATTCTGCTGATGTCAAGCCCGATATGTTCGAGAAAGTTTTCATCAACGAGCAAAAACCGTGTTTCGATGGCGACTTGCTGCCCCAGGTCCATACGCAGATATTCAAGAAATTCCTTAATTTTTTGATGCACTTCCGGCGTCTGCCAGATGATCAGCTTGCTTTCGCCGAATTGGTCGATCCGGCCGTCGCCGCCTTCCTCCCACCAGCTTTCCGGCTCGATGGTCTGCTGAATCGTCCAAATGACCTGATAAGCGCGGTACATCGAGCGCCAATTGCCCACGCCGTCCGTACTGCCCCCCATCATACCGCCGCCCATACCGCCCATCATACCACCGCCCATCATTCCCATGCCGCCGGTCATGCCGCCGCCCATGCCGCCCATCATGCCGCCGCCCATCATGCCGCCGCCTATGCCGCCGCCCATCATCCCCATACCGCCGGTCATGCCGCCCATACCACCGGTCATGCCGCCACCCATGCCGCCCATCATACCGCTATAATCCTCATCAAAGTTGGCCGGGGGGTTGAGCAGATCGGATACATCATACACCTCGGTCACATAGCGCGTCGGCAGTGAGTCGCGAGTGGCAATGGTAATGACGCCGTCCTCAAGAACCCAGTCCAGATCTGCCAGAGCGGCACTGCTGACCGCTTGAAGGACGCGGTTCAGCGCCGTACGCAACACAATGGCAATCAGTCCTTCGCCGGACATATTGATCGGCGTATCCCGCTCAATGAAGGCGTTCTGGCTCAAATCCGACCACAGTACCACGATTGTCAGCGGAGGATCGACCGAGTTCCGCAGGATATTGATGGCGTCGGCGAGCGTGGTATCTTCTCTGAGCATCGTCAGATTGATTCGCTCGTCCAGTTGCTGATTGACCAGAATATCTTCCGGACTCATCGTTTCCTGAATGGCCTTTTCACGCCGTGCGGCAATGTCTTTCCAGTTTCTCGGATAATTGATTTCTTTGGAAAATGGAATCATTTTGCGATTGGCCTCAAGCAAAAGCTCGTGCTCCTCGCGTTCAATTTCCTGCTGAATACGGCGCTGTTCGCGATATCGCGTCCAATCCTCCAGCGTCTGCTTCATAATCAGCGCCCGCTGATGCTGCGGATCAATGGCCAAAAGCTGCTCCAATTGCCCCAGCGCCTCTTCATAACGCTGTTCGGCCTGGAACGCAAACGCACGATCCAGATAGTCTTCAATCGCCTCGGCGCGCTGGTGATCGATGGTCTCGCGAATCTGTTGGGTCAATTGAGCCGCTTCTTCTTCGCGCTGTTTTTCCTGCTGCTGCTGCCAGGCGCGCTGCTGTTCGCCGATGGTTTGTTCTTCATTGTTCAGTTTAGCCATATATTCCGAATACAGCGTATCGCCGAGCAATAATTTATTGCGTTCCACCGTTGACACGGCACGGCGCAAAATCTGGCGGGCGTCCTCAAACCGATTTTCCCGCCGCAGGGCGCCGCACCGACTCAACGTGTCATTGACGATGGCTGTCGTATAGTCGATTCGAACCTCGCGTTCACGGCGAATCACCTGTAAATAGGAGCTTTCCGCTTTCGTCTCGGCATCCTCCGTCTCCACAGCGGCGGTCTTTTCCACGGCCTCTTGTGCGACAGGCGCAATCTCAGGTTCAGCGGCCGGCTGAACAGCCGTTTCCGGCGTCTGGGCCGCTGTCGGCGTCTTCAACTGCTGATCAATCGCTGCGATATAATCGCCCGCCGGACGGTCGCCGCTGACGGACACCCCGGATTCGGCCACTTCCAAAAAGGCGGCGCGCGCCGCGTCAAGCCGTCCGGCCCGATAATCCCGAACGGCCGCATCGTAAACCGATTGCATCTGTCCCTGGCGGCTTTCGAGCCTCTCATCAAGTTCTTTCAACGAGACGGCTATTAAATTCTTTTCCTGTTCGGAAATATAAGGGCTGTCTTCAATCTGACGCAGCAGAACCGCCGCCTGAGCATACCGGCCTTGTTCTTTCAGCGTATCGCTTTGCTGCAACAGATCGGCGATTCGTTGACGTTGACGCTCGGCCTGCTGGATTGCCTCAAGAAGCGAGCGAATTTCCTGCTGCTGCTGGTCGGTAACAAAGGGGGCGAATTCCGATGCGGCCGTCTGGTCCAGCTCCTGTTTGGCCTGCTGATAATAGCCGCGTCTGACTTGCTCACGAGCGATTTGGATAAACGATTCGATTTTTGCCCGCTTGGCGGTTTCTTCGTCCGACTGGGCAAATGACGCGGCTGTCATAGCCGCTATCAGCACTGCCAGACACCACACCAAACCGCACTGCACATTGAAACGATAATTGTGAGAAAATGAGGCCATTTCCACAATAATCCTCCACAAGTAAAACGTAAATTAGTCTAATAATAAGTCCACAAACAGTACACTCACCCATAAGATTTCAGTTTAGAGGCGTAAGTGTAAAGACAAAAAATAATTATTGCAAGCGAAAAAATACGGAAACTTTTTGCCTTGGACTTGTTTTTGACCGTGAAACGCAGTATAGTTCCTCGGCGATTACAAGTTGTGGAGTATTTTCGTGGCGAAACTGGAAAAAACATACGGTCTGTCCGTCGAGACGTCGGGGCGTGTCGGCTCGGTGGCCATCGGACAAGAGGATTCTGTTTTATTTGAGTCGTCTTTTTCCGGTTTTATGAAGCACAGCGCCGAATTGTTCGATACCCTGACCGAATTGATCGACCGCGTCGGGATTCGTCCCGACCAAATCGACCCCCTTTACATCACCGTCGGACCGGGCAGTTTCACCGGCATCCGAATCGCCGTAACCCTCGCAAAAATGATGTCCTATGCCGTCGGTTCCCGCGTCGTGGCAGTCGATACCCTCGATGCCCTGGTTGAAAACGTAACCTATACGGACCTGAAGCGAATAGCTGCTGTTCTGGATGCGAAACAAAATCGCTTTTTCGTTGCAATTTATGAAAAAACCGACACCGGCTGGAAAAAAATCCACCCCAACAGTCTTCTTTCACCGGATGAGATTTTGTCCCTGATCCATCAGGATCAGGTCCAAACCGGCCTGCTCGGTGAGGGACTGGTGTATTACGCCGATCGCTTTGCAACCCCTTTAACGACGGTGATGGATGCGTCGTTTTGGTCCGTCAAAGCACGTCATGTCTATGCCGCAGGACATAAAATGGCACAAAAAGGCATATTTTCGAATATATACACCCTTTTTCCGGCTTATATCCGAAAGCCCGATGCGGTGGAAAAATATAATCAACTAAACGACAAAAACAAGGATTAACATGGTGTTTTTTGTCGCATTTGTGTTGGTTACCTTCTTTGCGATGCACTTTTATGTGTTTTGGCGGCTGTTTGGCATGTTCGGCTGCCGGCGACGATGGGGATTTTGGAGCCTGACTATTCTCGGCGCCATTTCACTGATCGGTTCGCGGATACTGGAATCTTATATTGACCATATCTTGATTGAAATATTTTTTGTTGCCGCGGGTTACTGGTTGGGGGTGATGTGGCTTCTTTTTTGCACAATGTTGATCTATGAAGTCATTAAATATGTTCTCCCGCATCAACCGCGTACCGGCGGTAAAATCATCATCGCCGTGGTGTGCCTCTTTGCCCTTTATGCCACACTGAATGCCCGACGGGTAACCGTTAATACCATCAACCTGCCCGGGCCGGAGGCGATGCGGATCGTGCAGTGGTCGGATGTGCATATCGGCTCGATGAACGCCGCTTATATCCAAAAAATCGTCGATAAAACCAATTCGCTTGATCCTGATATGATTCTGATTACAGGCGATTTGGTGGATCATTTCAGCCGCAGAACTCAGAAGGCGATGACCCGTTTGACCCAACTGAACGGGGCGGTTTATTTTGTCTCGGGTAACCACGAGTACTACACCGGACGAAAACAGGTTCTGGATAAGCTGGAACGGTTGGGTGTAACGCTGATGGACCATCGCATCCGGGATCTCGGCTCCGTGCAACTGATAGGACTTCCCGACATGACAGATCCGGCTCAGGCCGAGGGCGCTTTACTGGCCCTGCCTTATGACCGAAATGCGTATTCGATCCTGATGTTTCATCGGCCGATGAATATCGACTTTCTGGAGCAGGCGGGCATTCAGTTGACCTTGGTCGGTCATACGCATCGTGGGCAGATTTTCCCATTTAATTTGATCGTCTGGTTTTTTGAGCGCCCGCTCTATGGCCTGCATCGACAAGGCGACAGTTTTCTCTATGTCACTTCCGGTACCGGTCTATGGGGACCGCGAATGCGGCTGGGCACGAACAATGAAATCGTCGTGATTGATCTGAAACCGGAATAACCAGCCCCCTTCGGCGCCGATGGATGCGTACAGAACCGCATCCGCCGGCCGCGCCGCTGAAGACACAGACAGGATAAGCCTACGCAATCGTCTGCGTCAGCGCGTCAAGCACGTCTTTAGCGCACACAAGACGACAGCCTGATCGGCAGCGCCATTTAAGTTCCCGATTGGCCGTCAGATACTGTTCGACCTTGCGGCAGGCCAGGATGACCGTCGCGTGGTTTTTGTTGCCCAGCACACGCCCGATTTCCGGGTAGCTCATTCGCGTAAAACGCCGCGTCAGATACATCACAAACGCCCGCGCCAAACTGACGGTACGGTCCTTTTTATTCGAATGAATATCCGCTACCGTAACACCAAAATAATCGGCCGCAGCCGCTGCGATATCCGAGGTATGAACGACCGGATCGGTGCGGGTGATATGTTCGTTCAAAATTTGCTGGGCCGTGGCCAATGTCATCGGGGCACGGCTCAACGCCGCATACGCACTGAGCTTGACCAGCGACCCTTCCAGCTCACGAACGCCGGAGGTCACACTGTCGGCGACAAATTCGAGCACTTTGGGCGACAATGTCAGCTTAAGCTGCTCGGCCCGGCGGGCACATATCTTGACCCGCATCTCAAAATCCGGCGGATCAATTCGAACGACCATACCAGAGACAAACCGATTGACCAGTTTTTCACAAAGCTGACCGATTTCTTTGGGATGAGCATCCGAGGCCAGTATGATTTGTTTACCCGCCAGATCAATACTGTTGAACGTATGCAGAAATTCTTCCTGCATCGCGTTCTTATTGGCCAGAAAATGAATGTCATCAATCGCAAGAATATCCAGATTGCGAAAACGATTGCGAAACACATCCAACTTGTGCGTCTTGAGGGCAATGACATACTGATTGG